>JBEHWP010000117.1:0-11417 GCA_040217665.1 Vulcanimicrobiota bacterium | reverse complement strand
TTCAGTAATAGAATAATTCACCGGATTTATTTCAAAAATTTTAACTACATTATAGGCGTACTGACTTCCATTCGGAAGTCCGTATCCCGCATACATCTCTGCCATCATAGAACATCCTTCATTAAAGGTAGTATTCTCTTTTCCATTTTTATAATTGAAATTAACCATATGCTGGAATTCATGAGGGAGAGTGGCAAAAAATTCGAATTTATCATCTGACGTACCTGATACAAGGAAGGCAGAATTCAAATAAATAATATCCTTATAGTTGCTGTAAGGTCCCGGGTATTGATCTCTGCTGTAGAAATATCCGTAAGTACCGCTCGGACTTGTTTCTCCTCCCTTATTCAATGCAGGAGAAAGAAGTACATAAATATGACTGTCTCCATCAACATCAGGAGGCTCACCGAAATGACTGATTACTGACGGATAGCTAGTTCCGTCCCATTCATTTGCAACCTGCTGGGCCTGAGTGGTAGTTGTAGAAGAAGTGTTATCTACATAAATATAACAGTATTCACCTATCGCTTTGAGAGTAGCTGTTATCTGAACATCATTATCATATGCATTTACAACCCAGAAATCCTCTTCCTGCCCCAGATAATCACAGGATTGAATGGATTTCTTCTCAGCACGTTTCGGAGAACCGTATTTTTTATAAAGTTCTTTCGTATCTCTTCTTATACGTTCATACAATTTTTCGGCCTGTTCCCCACCTCTGTAATAAACATGTTCGTAAGAATCTGAAGGCAGTGAAGCTACAGCTATATCACTGTTAAGAGTATAGGCATAATCACTGTCAGATTTATTATAGACTGCAACTATATCGGATGATGATACACCTGCACCTGCCTTACCTCCGGAAAAGGTAAGTTCTGTTACACCTGACGGCAATACTGTAGGGGCAGAAGTAACAGTCGGTGTAGGAGTAGAAGTAGGTGCAGGGGTAACAGTTACTACCGGAGTAACGGTACTGTCACTGCCACAGCCTGCTATAAGAGCTAACATAAACAAAAAAACCAAACAAATCGAGATAGGTTTTTTAAAATACACTTATATTCCACCTTTCTAAAAAATAGTTATAGAATTTTATTCTTCAAATGATCTTCTTCTCCTTTAAACTCAAAAACTTACCTTCTCCTATTATTATATGATCAATGACCTCTATATTCATTATTTTTCCTGCATCTATTATAGTTTTTGTTATTTCTATATCGTGGGCACTGGGGATTATATTTCCGCTGGGATGATTATGGACAAGTATTACGCTTGAGGCCATTTCCTGTATGGCAGCATAAAATACCTCTCTGGGATGTACAAGACTTGCATCAAGTATTCCGCTGGAAATTGTTTCTATTTTTATCAATCTGTTCTTGGTATCAAGTAATAAAACCTTGAAGACCTCTTTTTAATAGTATCTCATATCATTCATGAGAAGGCGGGCCACATCGGAAGGTGTATGAATAGAAGGTTTTTCAACGCCTGAATAGGAAGCAATCCTTTTTCCGAGTTCAAAAGAAGCCATAAGTTGTGCTGCTCTTGCACGGCCAATGCCGTAAATACCACTGGAAAGTTCACGAAGAGTTGCCCCGGCAATACGGCTTAAATTGCCGGAAAATTTATTCAATAAATCTTCTGCTGCCTGAAGGGCAGTCCTCTCATGAGTTCCATGTTTTATTATTATTGCTATCAATTCCGATGTTTTCAGAACATCGGGGCCTGATTTCCAGAGTCTTTCTGCCGGCTTTTCATCAGGCGGTAAATCTTTTAAGATAAGTACCTTTTGCATAATATCCCTCTTTTCGTAATGCGTAACGCGTAACGCGTGACGCGAGGATTATAGTCAGTTTCATAACGTTCCATGAATAATCACCTGATAATGCGTAACGCGCAATACGTGATACACAGGGAGCTAAACCCGTTACGCGTAACGACAACTTGAGTTATAAAATACACTATATATGGTTTGTTATGCTATAGACTATAACAGGAGTAACTATAAATAAGGAGTAAAAAAGAGGTAACATGATATAAAAAATTCTATTTCTCAGAAATTATCTTAACCAGATCGGGAATATCATAGGCAAGTACAATAAGAGCATCTTCTTTCGTGCATTTTATGTCTTCCTTAGGATTTATAATTGCCTTTCCATGTCTTCTGAGTCCTACCGGTATGGCAGGATTAACATTAAATCTATGTTCCAGAAAGAAGAGAGAAACTTCTCTAAAAGTTTTACCGTCTATCCATTCGGACAGAAAAGGTTCATTTAAAATATATATCTCATTTGTGCCGGGAGAATATGTAAGAAGATCATGGTATACATCGGAAAGTTTTTCATTTAAAGCAGACTGAGCAAGTATTCCTATGGCATAATCTGCAGCACATATCACATCATCTGCTCCTGCATCTTTAAGATGATCCATTTTTCCATGATCTATAACCTCAACAATAATACGGGGTTTTACAAAATGCTCGTCCAGAATTATTTTTTCTCTCAATTCATCTTTATGAAGGCCTGACGTTTTTATCCTCTTATTAATTTCTTCATCTATTCTTTTTTTCCAGAGGGTATTTATGGCAAGCACAATAAGGCCTGCTTCTGCATCACCATTTGAAAGGCTGTCATTTGAAAGTACAATGACTGCTTTTGCCTTACAAATATTTGCTCCTTCAAGAGTATTATAATTTACAGGAGAACCTTCTCTGAATTCTACATTACTGTATTCTCTCTGATAATTATGCCTCAGTTCTTCTTCATTGGCAGGTCTTGGTTTTGCAATCACTATAATCCCTGTCTCAGGAGCTGCAAGAGGAGAATGAAGTTCTGTAACAATCTTTTCTCCTTTTTCGTTCCAGTTACATATTATAATATTTTTATTAATCATAACGTATTCCTTTACCATTATTAATCATAACGCGTAATTCATAACGGGAAAATTACATATATCTTTTTATGACATACTATTTATTTATCAGCTTTAATAAATCAGGAAGCTCATAGGCCATTACAATAAGACAATCACAGGCTGTCAATTTAACATCCTCTTTCGGATTCACAAAAATTTCTTTACCCCTTCGATAACCGATAGGTATGGCAGGGTTCAAAGCACATCTGTTTTCCAGTAAAAATTTAGAAACCTCTATAAAGGTTTTACCTTCAAGCCACCTGGATACGTCAGGATTAACCACTATATAAATTTCAGTGGTATGTTCCCTGTAGGTAAGTAAATCATGATAAACATCAGACAGTTTTTCATTTAAAGCAGACTGGGCAAGTATGCCTATTGCATAATCTGCAGCACATATTACATCATCTGCTCCTGCATCGCGGAGATGTTGCATTTTCCTGTGTTCAAGAACCTCCACGATAATTCTGGGTTTCTTAAAATCTTCTTCTTCCTCTATTTTCTCCCTGACTTCATCCCTTGACACAGAAGAGGTAACTCTTTTATTTATTTCATCTTCTATTCTGTTTTTCCATAAAGTATTTATAACAAGAGCGGTAAGAGCAGATTCAGGATCCGGTTCCTGAGTCGAACCTGCAAGGATAATTACCGAGCTTGCCATATGAGTATTGGCTCTTTTCAGAGTTTCATGAAGAATTGGATTACCTTCCCTGAATTCCACATTGCTGTACTCTTTAGGGAAATTATTTCGCAGTTCTTCTTCATTTTTCGGTCTCGGATTTGAAATCACAATAATATCAATCTGAGGCCCTGCAAGTGGTGAATGTATCTCTTCTATTATCTTTTCACCTTTTTCATTCCAGTTACATATTACTATGTGTTTACTGATATCTTTTGGCATTTTTACATCCCTTCTTTGTAACAGAATACTTGTAACCTGACCTATAATCATACCGAGCATACCAATACTTGCCATGAGTATGAGTATGGAAAAGATACGTCCCGGCACAGTCTGAGGAGAACCTACATCAAAACCGCTTAAAATATAAACAAGGGTTGACCAGCAGCTTTCATAAATAGTTTTGAATGCAGCATTTCTATCTCTTTCATACATATATATACCGTAAGTGCCTATGGCATAAAAAAGAATAAAGATAGTGGTAAGACGGAAATAAATATTTCTTTTCCATTTATGTTTTATAAAAGAAATAATAGATTTTAAAAGAGATTTCATGAATGACATAAATCATATTTTAATTTAAAGAAAGAGGAAAGTCAAATTTGAAATATTTTTTTTACAAAAGGTCAATAAAAACTTTATCTTTTCATCAATAACCCAGTACGTGAAGATTTCTCTCAAGCACTTTTCCTGTAATTAAATCCGTCAGTGCTGTTTCGTAATGAGTCATTTCCACACCGGGTATTAATTTAAATTTTGCCATCTCTGAAAGGACTGCCACATTCTGCATTCTTGAGTCTTCAAGATCGTCACGGAATACCTTTATTTCTTTTATATTCCTGAGATTACATTTATCAGATATAACATGTCCTTCCAGTTTTTTACTCTTACCAAGCCTTGTAGAAAGAGGCTGCCAGAGAGCATCGTAATAAACAAGGGTTCCTCCGTCTTTTAAATATTCATTCAATCCGCGGAGTGCTTCATTTCTTTCAAGAGCTACCACAAGGTCAGCCATATGTGCCTGTATAAGAGGAGAATAAACACCTTCTCCGATACGTATATGAGAAATAACAGTGCCTCCTCTCTGAGCAAGACCGTGAGTATCAACACCTCTTACAGGATAACCTGCATAATCACAGGCCCTTATGATTACTTCACTCAGAAGCCCTATCCCCTGCCCTCCTACTCCGATTAGATATATATTGAAAATCTTCGCTTTACTCAACGGTTTTCCCTCCTTTTTTTTCCTGCACGATTGCACCTGTGGGACAGACCTGTTTACAGGAACCGTCTCCTATACATAGATCCTCCTGAACCCATACGGTTCCATCCGGTTCTAACTGATAAGAAGGACAGGCAAATTCCTGGACACATATATGAAGCCTGTTACATGTGTCATTTATTTTTACAGGCATCTGAAGTTCTTTTCCGCTCCTCCTGAGCTGTCTTGAAAATTTCAGCATACATGGATGTTTTGCAATAACCACATTGAAGCCTTCTTCCTGCAGGGCTTCTTTCACGGCTTTCGTAAGTTTTTCCTGTTGATATGTATCAACTTCTCTGATACTTTTTACTCCCAGACCTTCCAGAACCTTTCTTATGGGAATTTTATCTACCATTTCATTGAAATTTCTGCCTGAAACAGGATTATCCTGATGCCCCGTCATGGCAGTTGTTCCGTTTTCCATTATAATGAGTGTATGATTATGTTTATTAAACAGAGAATTTATTATCCCCGGAATTCCTGCATGATAAAAAGTAGAATCTCCCAGGAAAGATATAACCCTTCTCTTATCATTGAATATTGTAAGTCCTGCTGCAGTACCGTTCGAATGGCCCATACATAGAAGAACTTCACCTATATTATAAGGAGGTAAAAATCCCAGTGTATGACACCCTATGTCTCCTACTGTAATATCTCCTTCTCTGAAGGCAGCTTTTATGGCATGGAAGGCAGAACGGTGGCCGCACCCGGGACACATCTGTGCAGGCCTCGGAGGAATTTTGTCGCCGTCTCTATCAGCTTTTTTGTTTACCTGTGGAAGTATATCAGGCCATATATTTCGTAAAATCCCGGAGACCTTATCTGTCGTATATTCACCCATCCATTCTTCTGTATCTTTCTTTCCCACAATCTTTGTTCTAAGGTTATTATCATAGGCAAAACATTTGATTTCTTTTTCAAAAATATTATCAAGTTCCTCTAAAATTTTCACTTCTTCATGACTGCTCAGAAAATCGACTATTAATTTTTCGGGAAGAGGATAGACGAAGCCCAGTTTTAAAATATCTGGTTTTTCAGATGCTTCTTCAAGGACATCCAGAAGGGAATAATATGGAAGACCACAGGTTATAATGCCTTTTTTTCTGTTTTTATTATCATCTGTTTTATTCAAAGCAGACGTTTCTACTACTTTTTTAAATTCCGAAAACTTTGCGAAAAGTTTTCTCTTTAAAGGAAATACAGCAGAAGTAATGGGTATATAGGGGCCGTTTTTCACATCGAATTTCGGAGTATTATCGAATTCTTTTACCTGAAACGGGTTAAAGAAAACCTTTTCTTTTCCGTGGCATACATGGGTTGTAAGCCTTAATATGACAGGCATCTGAAATTTTTTCGATAAATCCGCACCTTCTTTGAACATAGTATAAACCTCGGAAGGTGTTCCCGGTTCAAGGACAGGTATATAGGACATATGAGCATAATGTCTGTTATCCTGTTCATTCTGGGAAGAATTTGCTCCCGGATCATCACCGAGAACGATAACCATACCTCCGAGCGTTCCAAGAAGGCCGAGTTGAACAAATGTGTCTGCTGCCACATTGAGTCCCACACTTTTAAAAAATACACAGGAGAGATGGCCGTTTACAGAGGCTCCGAAGGCCACCTCTGTGGCAACCTTTTCATTTACGGAAAATTCAAAGTAAAAAGGTCTTTTCTCTATTGATCTGATTGCATCTGCTATTTCCGGGGTAGGTGAGCCCGGGTAAGATGTTACAACCCTTACGCCCGATTCTATCATGGCACGCACTATGGCAGTATTGCCCATTACAATCTCTGCTCCCCCTTCAGGAGATATGAGAAATTCACCGAGTTTTTTCATAAGTGACCTCCATTTATAATATAGGAATGATAATTAAAAAACTGTCTCAAATATATTAAATCGTTACGCGTAACACGAGGGAAGAGACTATTAATGAATTTCTATTCCATAGTTATTATAACCTGTTATAATAATACGTGATGCACAATATGCAAAAGTTTATTATAGCTTTGCATCATACATCACGGCTCACTCATTACCAGGTTATTAATTTCTGAAAATGATAACCTCACGTCATGGTTGGCTCATCAAATCCTGCCCCAGAATGAAGTCCTCGTCCCTCTGTCAATGGATTTTCTCTTAAGATCTGCAATTGCTCCCGTAGGGTCTAAATGCTTCGGACATGCCACCTGACAGTTATAAATGGTATGGCACCTCCATATACCGTGCTCTCCTCCTACGAGATTTATACGTTCTTTAAGAGCTTTATCACGTGAATCCCTTGCAAATCTATCTGCTTTAAACAAAATGGCAGGGCCAAGGTATTCTTCATCTGTTCCAGTCATAGTGCATGCACCCTGGCAGCAACCGCAGAGAATACAGTCAATCATACCAACAAGGTCTTCCCTCTCATCCTGCGTTTGAAGCCTTTCTATTTCCGGGTCGGGCTCGCCGGGGATAAGATAGGGTTTGATAGAACGGTATTTTGCCCAGAAAGGTTCAAGGTCAACAACGAGATCCTTTAATATCTTCATATGAGCAATAGGTTTTACCGTTACCACATCTGCTTCGAGAGCCAGAATCTGTGTTTCACAGGCAAGACAGTATTTACCGTTTACATGCATACCACAGGAGCCGCATACACCTGCTCTGCAGGAAGATCGGAATACAAGGGAACCGTCAAGGTATTCCTGTATATAGGAAAGTCCTTCAAGAACAGTCATGCCGAAGGTAACAGGTACAGTATATTCTTTAAAATATGGCTGTTTATCTGTATCGGGATCAAAACGAAACACTTTAAACTTTACAGCTTTACTGGGAGTTACGACCAGGTCTTTAACATGTTTCATACCGGGAAGTGGTTTTAATGTTACCACCTTATCTTTTACTACTGTCTGACATGCCAGAGCCTTTGAACCGTTTATAAGCATCGCACAGGACTGGCATTTCCCTGCTTTACAGGAAGATTTATAGGAAAGTGTTTTATCTATATTTTTTTGAATATATTCAAGGCCGTCCAGAACGGTCATGCCTTCTTTCAGAGGCACTGAATATTCCTTTGTAATGGCTTCCTTATCTTTATCAGGATCGAAGCGATATATATTAAATTTTACTTCTTCTGACATTTTATCTGACTCCTTTCATAAGGAAACGGGTAATGCGTAATAAATGATGCGCAATAACCTGCGCGTCACGGGTTACGCGTTACGCGTTACGCTAATATTTCCTCTCCACAGGCACATATATGCTCGTATCTACTTCTTTATAGGAAAGCTTCACTCCGTCAGGACTGTATGTAGCAATTGTATGTTTCAGCCACTTTTCATCATTTCTTTTCGGGAAATCCGTTCTGGAATGAGAGCCTCTGCTTTCTTCTCTTTCGAGAGCTCCTGCAACGATTGCTTCATCTACAAGTAGATTTCCTTCAAGTTCAAGAGCCCACATAAGTTCCTGATTGCCTTTTATATTCTTGTTGAGGAGTTTCATCTTTTTATATTTCTGAATAAGTTCTTTTATTTTCTCAAGGGCAAAGGAGAGTTCTTCTTTTTTCCTGTAAACTCCAACATTTTTCAGCATAATATCACCCATCTGCCTTGTTATTTCAGGCATTTTTTCAGAGCCGTCATTATCCATAAGGGCTCTGAGTTTCTTATCCTGCTGTTCAAGGGCATCATTTATGGCTTTTTCTCCCTTTCTGCTGTCTTTTTTACTTTCTATATATTTTACTGCTTTTTCTCCTGCAATCGCTCCGAAAACAACAGTATCAAGAAGGGAATTGCCACCGAGACGGTTTGCACCGTGGACACTGACACAGGCACATTCTCCTGCTGCATAAAATCCCGCCACATTTGTAGCACAGTCTATATCACAGTCAATACCTCCCATCATATAATGCATGCCTGGCTGTATCGGTATAGGCTGTGTTATGGGGTCTATTCCTTTAAAATTCATGCATATTTCTCTTATACCGGGAAGTCTCGTCATAATTTTATGGGCTCCGAGATGGGTAAGATCGAGATGAACATAAGAGTCATCAAAACCTCTTCCCTCAAGTATCTCTGTCGTAATACACCGTGATACAATATCTCTGGGAGCAAGTTCCATAAAATCAGGGGCATATTTCTGCATAAACCTTTCTCCCAGTTTATTTCTGAGATATCCTCCTTCACCGCGACATCCTTCTGTCATAAGGATATTATTTCCAAGAAGTGTTGTGGGATGGAATTGAACAAATTCCATATCTTTGAGAGGCACTCCTTCAAGATATGGTATGGCCATACCAAAACCTGTGCTTGTACGTGCATTTGTTGTGGCGACATAACTTCTTCCTCCGCCTCCTGTTCCGAAAATCACCGATTCTGCCATTATGGGATGAAGTTTACCTGTAATCAAATCCAGTGCAATCACACCGCGGCATACTCCGTCCTCAACTACAAGTTTTATTACCATCCATTCATTGTAAGTTTTTATTTCATATTTCACGAGTTGCTCATAGAGCACATGCAATATAACATGTCCTGTTTTATCTGCAGCATAACATGTTCTTGGGAAGCCTGCTCCTCCGAAGGGACGCTGCGCAATTTTTCCTTCTTCAGTTCTATCAAAAGGACATCCCCAGTGTTCCAGTTCCCTTATTCTTTTCGGTGCTTCAGCAGTAAGTAACATGGCAGCCTTCTGATCTGCAAGGAAATCACTTCCTTTTATGGTATCAAAACCATGACGTTCACAGCTATCATGAAGGCCTTTAGGATTATTGCCCAGAGCTCCGTTTATACCTCCCTGGGCAGCACCCGAATGGGATCTTACAGGATAGATCTTTGTAAGGAGTGCTACATCAGTATTATGTTCACTTACGGCTATGGCTGCTCTCATGCCTGCCAGACCGCCTCCTACTACCAGAACTTTATGATAAATCATTTCAAATAAAACTCCTTTCTTTAATTCCGTAATGCGTTACGCGTGACGCGTAACGCTGGGAAGGAGATATTACGGGATAATTTAACAAATATTTAAATCTTCCAGATTTCTATAAACCTTTCTATAACTGAAGTCATATATAAGAAAGAACAACTATCTCTTATCACGCGTCACGCGTTACGCGTTACGCGTTACGATTTTACATAGTATGTTTTAAAAAATTATTACCCATTATAAGAACACCTGTAGCAACAACAAAAAATCCAATTACAGCTATCACGGCAATAAGCTGTTTCTGAGATTTAGTAAGACCAAAGAAATCACAGACAGTAATTCTGAGACCATTGAGCATATGAGCAACCACACCGGCAAAAAGCAACATCTCAAGAAAAACCAGAACAGGATGATGCATTTTAGCCATTATATCGCTGAAGGTTTGAGGACCGAAAATTGTGGCGCTGCTGATAACCAGAATATGGGCAAACAGATACATGGCAAGTAATACGCCGGAAACTCTCTGACCGGCAAAACATAACATCTCCAGATTAAAATTATCGGGAAGTTCCGTAATAAAAGAAAATAATTTCTTTACCATTCCATGTCTCCTTTCCAGATGAAAAGTCCCTGCCTTACATAAACTATATAATACAGGTAAAATTACAAAACAGGTCCGTTATGATAAAATGTTAAAAGGGCAATAAATCCATAGAGAAATAATACTATTCCTGCAAAGCCGAATAAATAATTAAGGGTCTTCTGAGTGGAAGGTTTAACATTGCAATCAGTGATTATACCAAGAACCCCGTAGAGTCCGTGATAGATAATAACTGCCAGAAGACAGGCGTCAAAGCATACCCACCAGGGGGAACGAAGTCTCTCTGCCACAATATCAAAATTCAATATGCCACCTGTAAAAAAGTGAAGATATAAATAATGAACAATCATTCCAATTGCCAGCAATACCCCTGTTATTCTCTGGAGCAACCATCCCCACATTGAGAATTGACTGTTTCCCATAAATTAACCCTCCTTTCTTTTCAGTTATCAGTGCTCAGTTATCAGTGACCAGTCTGTTCAACGGCCCCATTCACTACTCACTATAATCGTGATGCGTTATAATCGTGACGCGTAACGCATCACCCGTAACGGGTAAATTTCACCCTTCACTTTTCACGACTCACTCTCTTCCAATTCCTTCAGAGCAAGTCCTGCCCAGAATCTAACCGTAAAATCTTCATCTTTCATGGCTTTTTTAATATATTTTACAGATTTATATATACCAAGCCTGCCGAGAGTCATAACAGATGAACTTCTGACAACAGGGTCAGGGTCAGATAATGCTTTTATGAGCGACAGAAAAGCTTTATTACCCATAGACCCCATAGCCTGAGCAGCTTCCCATCTTATTTCCACCGTTTCATGTTCCAGCGCTTTTTTCAATAACGGGAATGCTTTACTGTGACCTGTAAGGCCCAGGAGATAAACTATCCAGTATTTAGTCTCAGGTGATGTTCTGTCATAATTATCTATTAATATGTTTACGACTCTTTCACCTTTTAAACTCTCAAGAAAACTTACTGCAGGGTATACAAGTTCTTCTACATTTTCTTCCAGCACTTCGATCATACATTCTACCGGTTCTACAATAT
>JBEHWP010000116.1:0-11423 GCA_040217665.1 Vulcanimicrobiota bacterium | reverse complement strand
CCTGCATCAGTGGCTGCAGGAAGGGAATATATATTCAGAGCTTCTCCGAAAATGGCAGAGAGTCTATCCATGGCAGGTTTTGATCTATTGAGTCTTGCAAATAATCATTCAATGGATTATGGCTCTGAAGCATTACTGGACACACTGGATTTTATCCATAGTTTCAACGGAGGAACTGCAGGGGCAGGTAAAAATATATATGATGCCAGAAGTCCCTATTATATCCAGGTCAGTGGTACACTGGTAGCTTTCCTTGCATATTCCGAGATAGTTCCTTACAGCTACGGAGCAACACAATATTCACCGGGTATATCGGTAGCTTCTATGGATTATAACAGAGATTATTTCTGTGAAGACATAAAAAAAACAAAAGAAAATGCAGATATAGTTGTAGTGTATTTTCACTGGGGAGAAGAAAGAAAATTCCATGCAGACAGAATACAGATGGATTTTGCCAGAAAAGCAGTAGACATGGGAGCAGACCTGGTCATAGGTGTTCATCCCCATGTGCTTCAGGGCATAGAAAGATACAAAAATGGCCTGATTGCCTACAGTCTTGGGAATTTTGTTTTTAACCCGTCAGATGAAGCTTCAAGAGAAACAATAATTCTTCAATGTATATTTGAACATGAGATATTATCAAATATAAATCTTATACCTGTTTATATTCAATCAGGGAAACCTGTACCGGCAACAGGAGCAAGAAAAAATAAAATTATGGAACGAATGAAAAACCTTTCTGCCGAACTTGGTTTTAACCTTAACATATAGGGAGTTATAAAAATGAAAAGAACATTAAAATTGAAAATGATCGTATACATATGGGGCACTACTGTATTATTATTCTCACTTATTTTAGCCATAAATTTTTATTTCAATGAATACCAGGTAATGACAAGCCTGAAGGCAATAGGTGAAACCTTTGCAGGATATCAGGCAAAAAAAATTGATGAACAATTTTCCAAAGCAGCAGTTGTACCTGTTATGAACGCACGGGCTGTTGAACATTTATTGAAAAACAAAGATGAAAAAGCTCTGGAAGCTTATCTTAAAGACGTACTGGAGAATAACAATTATATACTTGGCACATGTATTGCTTTTGAACCATACAGTTTTTACAAAGACAAAAAATACTTTGCCCCTTATTATTATTTCAGCGATCCCAGAGGTAATAAACCTGCATTTGTAGTACTTGGCAATGATGAATATGATTATTTTTCTCAGGACTGGTACAGACTGCCTTTAGAGTCAGACACACCTGTATGGATAGATCCTTATCTTGACACAGGTGTCAATGTTCTCATGGTAACATATGCGACAAAATTTAAAATAAATAACAGAATAAGCGGTGTTACAACTTCTGATATTGCCCTGCTTAAATTAACAGAAGAAATAAATAACATTACCCTTGCTAAAACAGGCTATGCTTTTATAGTAAGTAATAAAGGATTGCTGGTTGCTTTTCCAGAGGACTGGTTTGAAATATGCGATAAGACTGTAGAATTGATGAAAGGGAAGATTGATGAAAAAAAATTAAAAGCTCTGGAAGGATTAAAAAAGAAGAGATTTGTTCAATCAGACCTGGCAGAGATACTTAAGAAAATGTCTTTCAATGATAAAGAGATCGATATGATATTTACCGGTGAAAATTCTGCCACCACTCCTGCAGTTAAAATTCTTAATAATATATCTAAAATTAATAATGATAAATTCAATAAAAATTCTCTTGCAAGTAAAATGTTCATTCAAATGACTATAGCAAAAGAAAAAGAACTGGCAGAGCAAAATTCAACAGAGCCATATCTATGGTATATAATAAACCAGACAACTTTAGATAAATTAACAATTGCTCATGATAAATTAAATATTATGAGATCATTGATCAATAAAAAATTTTCCAGAAAGCACCTGACGGAAATATTAAGCAATTCAGGCTTTACCGGTCAGGACATTGAACATATTATCTCTTATTCCGAAAAAAGAGAAATGCCATGGTTTTTACTCAATGATAATACGCTGGATATGTTAAAAGGAACTATGTCTCTTGATAAAATAAAATCAATAGACCTTCTCATAGAGAACAGAAGAATGTCAAAAAAAGAACTTACAGGGGAATTAAAAAAACTTGGGCTTAAAGATGAAATTACACATATTTTAGATCTTTTTGCCAGAGAAGGGATAGCGCAGTTTGTAATAAACGATACGTCTAAAAGCATATTGATAAATAAAGTAACAGAGATATATACTCCCATAAAAAAAGCTATTGAATCACTTGAAGACGGAAAAATATCTGAAGAAGAACTGACAGAAAAATTTACTATTATAGATATTGACAGAGAAATAATTGAAGAGATACTGGGGCAACTGAAAAAAGATAAGAATAAAGAATTTTTTATAGATAATAAATCCAGAGATATATTGTTAAAGAAATTGAACGACAGATATGACCCTGTTATAAAAGCAATAGAATTAATTGGAGACGGAAAAATTTCAGAGGAAGACCTGAAAAATAAACTGACAGTATTAGACTTTAATAAAGACTGGATCAGAGGAATACTGGATAATTTACCTCAATATGCAATCAATGATAAAGCCAGAACTATGTTACAGAATATTCTGAAAGACAAATATGTTGCCGATATAAAATTTATAGAAGAAAAACCATATGGGCAGGATCTAAAAGAAAAATTTACAGACCTGACTTTTAATGATCAGGAAATTACCGAAATTCTGGATCAATGTCAGAAAGACGAAAAAGGTTATTATCCTGTTAATGATATAACCGTAAATATAGTAAAAGATAAGTTGAAAGACATATATGAATTTAATTCAGACTATATAAATTCTCTGAAGCACAGGACTTTTTCGGAAGAAGAGCTGATAAAAGAACTGGACAAACTTGGTATTAGAGGCAGAGACATTGATATAATTATCGGACAGGACAGAATTAACTGGATGGATTATGTATTTTTAAGGAAGGACAGCCGTACAGGTGTTGCAGAAAAATTATATACTTTTGTAAGAGTCAATGAGCCTTACGGCGGAGAAGACTCATGGATTCATCTCTATCCCATAAGGAACGGAAACTTCTGCATAGGTTTTGTTTACCCCTATGATGAAATAATGGAAGAAGTGACTGCTGTGAGAAATCACAAGATTTTATCAGGTATAATAGGACTTACTCTTCTGTTGATAATTATCATTCTCCTGTCAAATTCCATTACCCGTCCCGTAGCCCATCTGGCAGAATTTGTTAACAGAGTAGCCAAAGGAGAGCTTGACCGGAAAATATCTGTAACAACATCTACTTATGAAGTAAGAACCCTTGCCTTATCTTTCAATAAAATGATAGACGATCTGAAAAAGTACATAGAAGAAAATGAAAAAGTTACTGCAGAAAAAGAAAGAATAGCAAATGAAATAAAGGTGGCAAGCAGGATTCAAATGTCTATAATACCTCAAACCTTTCCGGCTTTCCCCGAGAGAAAGGATATAGATATATTCGCAAATATTATACCTGCCCTGGAGGTAGGAGGAGATTTTTACGATTTTGCCTTTATAGACGATCACCGCCTGGGATTTGTAATAGGAGACGCATCGGGGAAAGGAGTTCCTGCAGCACTTTTCGTAGCAATAAGCCGTTCTTTTCTGAAAGCAACTTCTACTGCCATGAAAGACCACGAACCTGGAGAGTGTCTCAGACATGTAAATGAACTCATATGCAGTGAGGATTATATGAATATGTTTATTACTATGTTTTACGGCGTACTGGATACGAAAACAGGGGAACTTCATTACTGTAATGCCGGCCATAATCCGTCTTATATTATTAAAAACGACGGCACCTTAAAAAGACTTGAAACGGTTAACGGTCCTGCTCTCGGTGCTTTCAGCGGAGTGGATTATAAAACTCTCACACTCGATATAGGTGACGGTATATTCCTTTATACAGACGGCGTAACAGAAGCGTTTAATAAAGAAGGAGAGATATTTTCAGATAAGAGGCTTGAAGATATACTGACAGATATTAAAGATTTTGCACCGGAAAAATCTGTTAAAACAGTAATTGAGGAAGTAAAAAAGTTCTCGGAAGGTATCCCTCAGTCAGATGATATTACTGTAATGAGTGTCAAATACCTGGGAGAAAAACATATGATAACGTCAAAGTTAACAATAAAAAGTGAGTCGTGAGTTGCAGGGGCAGGCGCCTCTGCCTGCCCTTCCAAGGGGCAACCACAGTGGGTTTCCCCTACCCGAACTCTATCATTATACTTTCAAGTTTCTTCACCTTATCTGTTACTGCATTTACAAAAGAAACAGAAAAGGCAGGATATTTCTCCAGAAGTTTTATAAAATCATCACCTTTAAAAGACAGGACATGGGCATCACCCATAAATACCTCTGCAGTTATGCAGGAAGGGCTTTCATCCCATATATTACATTCACCGAAGAAGCTGGCAGGGCCCATTACCCTGAGGGTTCCGAGCCATCCGGCCTTTGAATATTTCATAAGTTCCACAAAACCATCAACAATAATATAGAAATTTCTGTCCACATCGCCTTCCCACAGTATATCGGTTTCATCATAATAATATTCCTCTTTTGCCAGTCCGGCAAATACGACAAGGTCTTCTTCGGAAAGGCCGGAGAAAAGAGGAATGTCTTTGAGAAGATTTATCCTGTCAAAAAGAGCTTTCGTAATCACAGGTTTCATCTTTGTTATATCCAGAACAGGCCATTGAAAGTCCAGCTTTGCCAGTATTACATCTGTTTTAAGTGACAGAATTTCTATATTTATTTCTTCATTACTGAGCCACCCTTTATGAAGCATAATGTTTTCTATAGAAGTTTTGAACAGAGGATTATCATAATTTTCATAAAGATAATCAATAAATTTCCCTGACGGACATATATCAATATTTAACATAGCTTCTGTTAAAGCAGAAGAAAGATTTATCTTCTTATTATTTGTAATGTGGAATGTTTCATTCAGAAGATTTTTCCTGTCATATAAAAGACATATTGCTTTTGTAGCACAGTCTACATAGGTAAAATCTATTTCTTCCGTATGTGGCATTACTCCCAGTTTGATATAGGATTTCACCATGGAATAAAAAGCATTTTCTTCAATATTTTGCTGGAACATGCCTGTTTTGGAGTGAAAAACTGCAGTGCCTATTCTGTAAATATTTGCATTGAGTCCTTCTTTCCTTGCATCCATAACCAGTTTTTCTGCCTGAAATTTTGTCTGACCGTAAAAAGTTTCTACAGTCTGCCCTATATCAAAGTCTTCTTCTGTAAAAAATACCTTATTTTTTCCCTTCACATGCCCTTCTGCTACGGAAATAGTTGATATATGGTGCAAATCCTTCTGCTTTTCTTTTTTAGCAAAATCAATAATATTTTTTGTTACAGTCACATTATTCTTAAAGAAATCTTCATAATGGCCGTAATGCCTCACATTTGCCGCAGAATGAATAATACAGTCTATTTCCTCAGCCAGATACTTATAAGCCTCATCTGTCAATCCGAGTCTGTCCAGAGAAAGCTCTCCCCTTAAAACATGAATTCTTTCTTTATAATCTTCTTTAAAATCTTCGGGGAAATAATATTTCACCTTATCATAGAGTCTTTTTTCAGTTTCTTCGTCATTATTTCCCCTTATTATAAGATAAACAGCACTTTCTGTTTCTTTCAGGAGTTCTATAAATAAATGTATTCCTATATAGCCTGTAACACCTGTAAGAAGTATATTCCTGTAATTACACCTCTGAGAAAGATCTAAATGTTCATATTTTTTTATCTGTTTCTCGGAAAGATTTTCTTTGAGGCTCTGTAATTTTGTCCTGAGATAGTCTTTTCTCTCTTTTATGTGTTTTGCAAGTTCTCCTGCAGTCTTATACTTAAAAATGTCATTTACGGTAATTTCAAAATCTGTTTGAAGTTTTGCCACTGCCGTTACTGCTTTAAGAGAATGACCTCCGAGAGAAAAGAAATTATCATTCATGCCGATCTTTTTTATACCGAGTACTGTCTGCCAGACTTCAGCAATCTTTTTTTCCTTATCATGGACAGGTGCAACGTATTCGCCTGTAAGATGAGCATCAGGGGCAGGAAGAGCTTTTCTGTCAAGTTTCCCGTTGGCATTCAGAGGGATTTTTTCAAGCTGAATTATATGGGCAGGTATCATGTATTCAGGCAGTTCTTTAGAAAGAATCTCTTTTATTTCTTCTATATCCGGCTTTTCCTCTGAAGCAAAATAGGCGCAGAGATATTTATTACCTCCATCATCGTCCCTGTCTATGACAGCAGCTTCCTTTATTGACTCAATTTTTAATAATTCTTCTTTTATCTCACCGAGTTCGATTCTAAAACCTCTTATTTTAACCTGCTGATCCATTCTGCCGAGATATTCAATATTTCCGTCAGGAAGCCATCTTGCCAGGTCCCCTGTACGGTACATTTTCTCTCCCGGTATAAAAGGGTTCTCTGTAAATTTCTCTGCCGTAAGGGCAGGAGCATTCAAATAACCTCTCGCAAGTCCTGCACCTGCTATACAGAGTTCTCCCGCAACTCCGACAGGCTGTAATCTATTATATTTATCCACTATAAATATTTTTGTATTCCATACAGGCTTACCGATGGGAATATTATCATAAAACTTATCTACTTCAAAACAGGTCGTATAAACAGTATATTCAGTGGGGCCGTATTTATTAAGAACCCGGTAATTTCTTTTTTTATAATGTTTCAGTTTTTCCCCTGCCACATCTACTATAGATAAAGACCTGTTATCAACAAGTTCCATAAAATGTTCACTGAACTGTGTGGGCAGGAATATTTTATTTATACTGTTACTTTCAAAATATTCATTCAGGTCTTTTAAAGACATGCGTATATCATCACCTATCACATAAAGAGAGGCACCTGTTACAAATGTGGCAAATATCTCTGCTATGGAAACATCAAAACCGAAACCTGCATATTTTGTAGATCTGTCTTCACGTGTGAGATCTATACTGTGAGCCTGCCAGAGAGACAGGTTGAGAAGAGAGCCATGTTCAATCATAACTCCCTTTGGCTTTCCCGTAGAACCTGATGTATAGATAATATAGGCAAGATTGTGAGGTTTTGTAATTACAGGAGGATTTGACTTTTCACCCCTATAAAAATTGATGTCATCCAGTTCTATTATCTCTCCTGAAAAATCCTTTAAATGGGCCCGAAAATGCTTCTTTGTTAAAATGACAGATGATTTGCTGTCTTCCAGCATATATTTGACCCTTTCCGGGGGATATTTGCCATCTACAGGCATATAGGCAGCACCTGATTTTATAATACCCATGGTTCCTACAATCATTTCAATGGAAGGTTCTGCCAGGATACCTGTTATATCATCAGGTTTTATGCCTTTAGAGCGAAGCAATCGTGCCAGTTGATTTGCCTTTTCATTTAATTCCCTGTAGGTCAATTTTTTATCTTTATAAACAAGGGCAATATTCTCTGGATTTTTTTCTGCCTCTTCTTCAAAAAGTTCAATTACCGTCCTGTTTTTATCAAAAACCATTTCAGTTTTATTAAAATCATAGAATATTTTTTTATATTCTTCTTCCGAAAGAATATTTAGATATTTCAATTTACTGTCAGGATTTTTCACTATATTTTCAAGAAGGCAGACAAAATGTTCTGCCATATTTTTAACGGTTTCTTCTTTAAATATAGCAGTTCTGTATTCTATATAAAAACTGATATCTTCCCCTTTTTCTTCTGTAACAAGGGTAAGATCAAAATTCACACCTTCTATTTTTCCGGGGATAATATTTATCTTCAGTCCGTCAATGTCAGGAGAGAAATCATCAATATGCTGAACTGCAAAGACAACATCAAAGAGAGGATTTCTGCCTGTTTCTCTTTCAAGGTTTAATTTTTCCACAAGATAATCCATCTGATAATCCTGGTTTTCAAAAGATTTTATAAGATTTTCATGGACTTCTACGGCAAAATCTCTGAAAGCTTTTTCGTCTTTCGGGGAATTTCTTAAAGGAATGGTGTTGACAAAAAGACCTGCAAGACGTTCAATGCCATTTTTTCTACCTGTAACAGGGAAACCTGTGATTATATCATCATTGGAGGTATATTTTGAAAGAAGAATATTAAAAGATGCAAGTAATAGTGTATATAAAGGAATATTTATCCCGTGAGAAATATGTCTTAAATCACGGGATAAAGAAGGACAGAGAGTAAAATAATATCTCTTTCCGGCGAAGCCGAGCCCTAATTTTCTGGAATAATCGGTAAGAAGGTCAATTACAGGCACTTCATCTGAAAACACATTCATCCAGTATTTTTCTTTTTCTTTAAGATATTCACTCCCCTGTAATTCTTCATGCCACATAAGAAAATCACTGTATTTAACGGTAATTTCTTTCAGATCTTTACCATTATAGATATACAGAAGTTCTTCAAGGAGTATATGGAGTGAAATACCGTCAAGGATGAGACTGTGAAAATCCAGAAAAAGGTAATGTTTTTCAGGAGATACGTTTAAAAGCTCAACGCGAAAGAGAGGGCCTTTAAAGATATCAAACGGTTTTACATGTTCTGCTTTTATACTTTCTATATCATCCTCTGTTTTTCTGTAGGTTTTCTTTAATTTTATTCTCTTATTGATAATCTGAACCGGTAATCCGTCAACCATATCAAAGGTAATTCTCAGGGATTCGTGTCTGTCTACAAGAGCCTGAATTGCCTTACTTAACCTGGAAATATCCAGTTTCCCTTCTATAGATAAAAGGAGGGGATTATTATTGGAAAATCCTATATTTCCCATCTGTTCTACTATAAACACAGGTTTCTGCTGTGATGTAAGAGGGTAATAAGGTCTTTCTCCTTTATCGTTCATGTTATCAATATGCGGCAATTTATCTGAAGAAACTATATCTTTTATAATATTCAGAGGGTAATATATACTGTCCATGAAAAATCTCCTCGCTGAAAATAAATTTTTTATATTATATCAGATTTACACTTCTTTACAAATTAAAATTTTTTTTCACACCTTTTAGATTATAATTTAAATAAATTTCTTCTATCATAAAAATTTATATAAAAATCTTTATAGAATTACAAGGTAAAAAATTTCTTCCCGACGAATGTTATTAAGGATAATAAAAAAGAGGGTCTTATAAAAACATAGAAAAAAATAAAAACGCCAGGGCTATAGCAATAATAATCAGAAAGGAGGATATAGCAAAAAAAATATAGAAAAGTAAAAAATTATACAGATAAACAATTAAAAATTACAATAAGGAGAGTGTTATAAATATGAGAGAGAAAAAAAGTGTAATTATCTGGTGTTTTCTCTTTTTTTTATGTATTTTTTCTTTGAATAACTGCGGTTCTGACTCTACAGTACAACCTGTTACTACCCCGACTCCTTCTACTTATACGGTAAAGGGAGTCATAACAAACTCACAGTCACAGCCCGTAGGAGGAGTAAACTGTGCACTGTCGAACTACGACACATCAATAACAGAATCAGCCATATATAACACTCAGACCGATTCTAACGGAAATTATTCCTTCTCCGGCATTCCTTCAGGAAGATATAAACTTGTCACAAGTAAACACGGATATGTAAAGGTAAATACTATATTTTATCCATCTGACCTTACATCTGTTAAAAACACACTGAATATCGTTATGATAAGTATTAACGAATGGCCGTCAGTCATGGGTTCTTACCCCTATGATCCCAATACGGGATATTTAATGGTATCAACAGCAAGTTATGATACAGGTGCATCGGTTGCCGGTATTTCCGTAGAACTTGTATCAAATAAAGACGGTGCTCCCTCTGTCTATGAGGACAAAGGGTTTTTAAAGAATGACGGAACAGTAGACTGGCCTGCCGAGGTGACCTATGACAGAGGAATAGCACATTTTCACAATGTTAAAACCGGTGAGACATGTACAGTTACTGCTCAGAAGGACACTGAATTCCAGACCAAAACCGAGACAGACGCAGAAGCGGTAGGAGGCGAGATAAACCATTATATCCTCGTCAGCGGCACAGGCGGTACAGGAGGAGACACACCTGATCTTCCTCCTATGTCAGATTCTGCTTTTCAAAAACAGGATTTATATAATCAGGACGGAAGCCTGAAGAGCAATCCTGCAGTCTATGCGGATACGCAAACTGTTGGCGGCATAAACTACATCAGGAAAAAACTTACCACAAATGACAGTATAAGTTTTAATGGTACAAATTATACTGTATATGCATCTATTCCCGAGATTATGACCGTAAAGTATGCCTATACAACTTCCGATCCCGGCAAAGAATATTTCGACCCTGCCATGTCAGGACGTGTCGATGGATATATGGCACACGGTTCAGGGAAAATCAATAACGGGAAAGAAAGTGTTAAGCCGGCAGAAACAACTGCAAGTGCCTGGGATCCGAACCAGAAGGTATATCTTGTAAAAAACGAATCAGGTTTCGAATATTATATTCCCTATTTACCGGGCATAACAGATAATGTAGCTCTTGTAACAGATTATGTAAACGGCCAGGGAACAGGTACAATAGTAAACCATATGTTTCCATTCGGATGGGCCTTTGATGCAAGATCTATTACCTTCAATATTGACTGGAGGGGTGTTAACAGTGATATGACAACCGGTTCCGGCGACTCGGCAACACTGAGAAGCAATGTAAAGAACCATATTATGGAAACTGCCAATCTGGATCCCAATACTGAATTAACTAAAATTAAGGATTACAGTTATTGTCCCAATCCTGCATCATGGCTGAAGAAAGGTTCTTTTATTCCAATCGCTCCCGCTCCGGGTTTCCAGAGAAACCTTCTCAGGAAATACACAAGAGCCGGTGTATGGGATCTTAACAGTCATACATCTGATTTATTCGTAAGAAGAGATAAAGGAGGTGTTGAGTTACCTGCCTATGATAGCTCCAACATTTACCCTCTGGTTATACAGAGCTGGGAAAATCAGAATTATACCATTATAAATCAGACAGATTCTGTGATTTCCGGTGTTATCACCTCCTATCCTGGGAATGAAGCTTACTATACAAACAATGTATTTTTCCCAAACAGTGCCGGAGTAATAACTATGGCAAAGAATTATCTCATTCAGGATAATGCAGGATTGAGTTCGAGAGAAACAGACAACTGGCTTGGATTTAAAGGTGACAGCCCTCTTCAGACAATTCAGTGGGATAAGGGTGAAAATAATGCTGATGAAGGAGGACAGGCGAATAAACCTTATATGTTCGGAGGCCGTAATTCAGACAAAGTCACCAATGCAACAAAATATACATGTAATTTAAAACATGCAAACAGTTTTCTTGTAAACAGAGTGGCCAAAAACACCCTGGAAAATAAGATGTATACGGTTCA
>JBEHWP010000115.1:0-11445 GCA_040217665.1 Vulcanimicrobiota bacterium | reverse complement strand
ATTACGCATTACGCATTACGCATCACGATTCTCATATAAAATTACTGACTCTTATTATATCAGTCTTCATATTATTATTTCAGACATCCTGTACTCCCGGTAAAGGATCGGCACAGTTCAATACATCCATATCCATATCTGATGTATTGAAAGACCATAGTACAGAGGGTTTTGAACTTGCTTTAAAACCGCGGATTTTTTCTTTTCCTTCAGATCATGGCCCTCATGAAACATTTAAAACAGAATGGTGGTACTTTACAGGTAATTTAAATACAAAAGAAGGACGGCATTTCGGATATGAACTTACCTTTTTCAGAACAGCTCTTTCAGCAAACTCATTACGGAGAACTTCATTGTGGTCATCAAAAAATATATATATGGCCCATTTTGCCGTAAGTGATGTTAAAAATAAATCCTTCTATGCTTTTGACCGGTTCAGCCGTGACGGACTTTCACTGGCAGGAGCACAGAGTAAACCTTTTAAAGTATGGCTTGAAGACTGGATTGTATCGGGAGAACCTGTATTTCCAATGGTGTTAAGTGCTTCAGAGAACAATATTTCTATAAATATTACCATGTCAGGGGGAAAACCTGTAGTTCTTCAGGGCAATAAAGGTTTAAGCCAGAAAGGCCCTTCTACCGGTAATGCATCATATTATTACTCCTGTACAAGATTGAATACAGAAGGAACTATAAAAATAAACAATAATAATTTTCATATACATGGTCTCAGCTGGATGGACAGAGAATGGAGCACAAGTTCTCTGGAAAAAAATCAGGTCGGATGGGACTGGTTTGCCATTCAATTATCAGACGGCAGAGAAGTCATGTACTATCAGATGAGAAAAAAAGACGGAACGATAGAAGCTCTAAGTAACGGGACTCTTATAAATAAAGATGGTACAGGTAAATATCTTTCAAGGAATAATGTAAAATTAGAGGTAATTGATTACTGGAAAAGTTCCGATAGTAAAGCAATATATCCGTCTGAATGGTATCTAACAATTCCTGAGGAAAGAATGAAACTTCATATTATACCATATATGCCTGACCAGGAACTAAATCTTACAGTAAGATACTGGGAAGGGGCCGTAAAGATTAAAGGGACATGTAAAGAAAAAAATATTTCAGGTAACGGATATGTTGAACTAACCGGTTACAATCAATAACAACATGTGTACAATAATTTCCGGCATATTAAAAATTACTAATCATTGACTAATGACTATTTAATGATATAATGATAGAATTTTAACGTCGTGAGTTGTGAGTCGTGAATTGTGAAAAGTGAAAAGTGATTAGCAGGGGCGAACTGTAATTCGCCCGGTACCCGGTGAAAACAGGCATCACGCATTACACATCACGACATCACCTTACCAGTCACGATTGTTGTAAGTGTGTAACATAATAAAAATACGGTACATAAAAGGAGAGAAAACATTGCGTATTATAGATTTAGAAGTATTAATAGCCGTACTGATCATTGCAAGAGTTCTTATAAACCCTTCGAAAATTGCAAAAAAATGGAAAGATCTGACAAAAGAATATCTTGATTCCATAATTACATCTGCTCTCATAGCACTGTTTTTAATAACCTATATTGTAAGAACGTCCTATATACCTTCAGGTTCTATGAAACCTACCTTTGTTCCTGTAGACTATATACTGGTAAATAAATTTATCTACAGGTTCAGTGAGCCTCAGAGAGGAGATATAATAGTATTTCGCCCACCACACAAAGAAAACAGCCCTGACTATGTTAAAAGGCTTGTAGGCCTTTCCGGTGAAACAATAGAAGTGAAAGACGGCACTGTATTAATAAACGGACAGCCCCTTAAAGAAGATTACATACCGGATGACCAGAAACCCTGGTATAATTACGGTCCTGTAAAAATACCTGAAAATAGCTATTTTATGATGGGTGATAACAGAAATAACAGTGAAGACAGCCATGTATGGGGATTTCTTCCCAGAAAAAATATTGTAGGCAAAGCATTCTGTATCTTCTGGCCTGCATGGAGAGCAAAATTATTATAATCTGTATTCCACTGTCTCACTTAAAGATCTTCTTTCAGGCATAGAAGGTTCTTCTGCCGGAAACCCTGTGGGAATAATGGCTACAGGTCTGAATTCATTCCAGTTCAAGCCGAGCAATTCTGCCGCTTCTACTTCATCAAAAGCACCTACCCATACAGAACCAAGACCGAGAGCAGTAGAGGCAAGAAGCATATTCTCTATGGCAGCACCTGTATCATGTAGTGTAAATAATTCTGTTCCTCTTTTTCCATATGAAGCAATCTGTCCTGTATCACAGCAAACAACTATAAGTAAAGACGCATTCCTGACACATTCCTGATTCCACGCTGCCACAGCAAGATTCTCTATTAACTTTTTATTCCTCACAACTATAAAGTGGCAACTCTGTAAATTGCCGGCAGAAGGAGCAAAAGTTGCCGATTCAAGAATCTTATTTACATAATCATCGGGTACATATTCTGATGTAAACTGCCTTATACTTCTTCTTTTTCTTATAGCTTCAAAAAGTTCCATCAAAAAACACACTCCTCATCATTTTTTATGTTATAATTATAACATAAGTAGTGAGCAGTGAAAAGTAAGCAGTTACATTATCCTTCACCCTTCACCATTTTCATATAAAAAAACTTCTACAGTCAGGAGAATCATTTATGAAACATATAAAGCTCGGCTTTATTAATTATACAAATACTGTCCCTGTCTATTACGGACTTCTTACAGGGAGAGTCAAATTTGAAGGACATATTATCAGAGAGATACCGGGAAAACTTAACAGAATGTTACAGGGAGGAGAACTTCATATAAGCCCTGTTTCTTCTATAGAATATGCCAGACATCAGACAGATTATTATCTATTAAATAATTTTTGCATAAATTCAACAGGTTACGTAAAAAGCGTATTACTTGTAAGCAAATATCCCATAGAAGAACTGCATGACAGAACTATAGGTCTTACGCCTGCCAGTGAGACATCAAGAGCTCTTCTTAAAATCCTCTTTTCAGATTATTATAAGATAAAACCTGTATATACAGAGCTGAAAAAGACTACTCTAACAGAAGAATCGGTAGCCGGAGCTCTTTTAATAGGAGATGATGCTCTGAATTTCGCCAATGCGGATTATCCCTATTCTTTCGACCTGGGTGATCTGTGGAAAAAAAGTACAGACATGCCTGTAGTATTTGCAGTATGGGCAGTAAGAAAGGATTTTGCAGATAAATACCATCAATCGGTAAGAGAAATAGAAAAAATTCTTTCTGAATCCTATGAATACGGGCTCAAAAATAAGGAAGGCATTATAGAATTTGCAAAATCAATATGTCCTGAACCAGAGTGTACCTATAAAGATTATTTCAGACACCTGGGATATAATTTTACGGAAGAAAAAAGAAAAGCCCTTCTATTTTTCTATGAAAAGGCTTCAAAACAGGGCTTATGTGATGTCTGTAATAAACTGGAATTTTTCATGTAAATATATGAGTCGTGAGTAGTAAATAAAATTTTTATTTACTACTCACAACTCGCTGTTAAAATATTGGCAACAGTCCTGCCAGAAACCTGAGTCCTATACAGAGAAGTCCTGCCAGCAGAAGGACAGCGCCCCAGATTCTGAAAAGATTATCACTTTTCTCTATAAAAAGTTCCATCCAGTCTTTCATTTTCCATGGAAATGCTACATAGAGGATTCCTTTTATCACAAAAATTATACCGATAACCATAAGAATAAAATTTCTAATCAAATGTAAATCAACTCCTTTCCCTTCCTTTATTTTAACATAAATAAAGGGAAAAATAAATATGATTGATTTAAATATTCATTTCTACTATAATATCTTCAATAATATTCTAAAAATACAGATTTCCTTTAAAAATGACAGGTGATTTTATATACAATGGAAAAAGAAATTTATTATAGAATATTCAGAGTGAAAAGTGAACAGTGAATAGAATAAGACATTACTTACCATTCACTACTCGCTATTCACTGAAAAGAAAGGATATTTATGGATTTCAGTACAAGTATAAAAGAAGAGGAATATATATTAAAAGTAAAACAATTTATTAGTGACAGAATAAAACATAATATCTCTACATGGTACAGGAATGAAAATTTCCCTCTTTCTATTTTAAAAGATATTTACTCAGAGGGGCTTATGGGCTTTTATGAAACAGGACATAAAATGGAACAGGAGCCTATGGCCAACAGCATAATTTTATATGAAAAACTTTCTGAAATATCACCGGGTTTAGCCATGGCCTTATTATGCCATGCACAGATAGGACTTTATATTCTCTACAGATGGGGCAATATCTGGCAGAAGCAGGAATTTATGGTTCCCGGTATCTACGGGCAAAAACTTGTATGTTTTGCAAATACGGAACAGGATGCAGGCAGTGATGTTTCTTCAATTAAAATGCAGGCAAAAAGAGTAAAAGGAGGATTTATTCTTTCCGGAGAAAAAATTTACGTAACAAACGGAGCCAATGCAAATATAATTATTGTATCTGCAGTAACAGATCGGGAAGCCCTTGAAAAAAAGAACAGTATGTCTCTATTTGTTCTGGATGAAAGAAATACAGAGATAAAAAGAACTCTTCTGAAGAAATCAATATGGGCACCGTCAAATCTGGCAAAACTTACCTTTAAAGATTGTTTTGTTCCAGAAGAGAATATTCTCGGAAATATGAATAACGGGTTTCAAATTATGATGAAAGCCTTTAATTCTGCGCGTATATCAATGTCAGCACTGAACCTTGGCACCGCTCTCGGGGCCTATAAGCTTGCCCTGAGTCATGCCTGTGAAAGAAAAGTATTCGGTTCTCCCATATTCGAACATCAGGCAAAATCATTTGAATTTGCAGAACACCTTACAAAACTTGAAGCATCCAGGTTGTTGATAAAAAAAGCAGCATGGATGAGAGATACGGGGCAGAAATACGTGCTCAATTCCTCAATAGCCAAATACTTTACCATTGAAACTGCAAAATCCATAACAGGATGGGCCTCAGAAATACTCGGAGCCAGATCTATTCTCCTGGATCACCCTGTAAATAAATATACTGTAGACACAATGGGCTCAGTCCTCGGGCTCGGTACAGGGGATATTCAAAAATTAATCATAGCAAGATTTATGCATATGTGGGATAACTGGGAATAGGGAGTTTAGGGTTTAAGGTTGAGGGTTCAGGGCTGCTGAATTTTCAACTTTAAACTCTCAACTCTCAACTCTCAACTTACTAGAGGTGAATATAAAACATGGGCATTACAGATAAACTGGAAAAAATGATGGAACATATAATGGATAAAATCGGAGGGGTATTTTCAGGGGGAAAGATACACCCCGTTGAAATTGCAAGAAAAGCAGTAATGGAATTAAAGAGAAACCAGAAAGTAAGCGTCTCTCAAACATATATTCCCAATATATATGAAATAATTCTTAACCCTGACGATCAAAAAGAACTTCTCATATATGAAGAGGCAATCATACCGGAAATAAAAGAATATATCATGGATTATATAAAAAAAGAAGATCTTTCCCTTATAGGGGAACTTGTTATAGAATTACAGTCAGATGAAACAATGGAACAGGGAAAATTCGAGGTAAAAAGTCAGGTAAAAAAAGGAAAATTGACGGAACCGGAACTGGAAAAAACTGCCGTAAGAAAAATGCCTGTTCTTTCATCAATATGGGCAGAGATAAAAGAAGGGCCGGAAAAAGGTAAACCTTTCCCTCTTATAGAAGGAGTAAATATAATAGGGCGGAAAGAGGAACATCAGATAAAAATTTCCGGCTCAGATATTTCAAGAACTCATGGTGCCATACACATAGAAGGAACCACCGTAATGATTGAAGATCTGGGAAGCACAAACGGAACTTATGTGAATGGAAAAATTATAAAAGAAAAAACACAGCTGAAAAAAGGAGATTTTATATCTCTCGGTGATACGGTAATAGAAATTAAATCGTGATACGTGATGCGTGATGCGCAATGCGTATCAGAACAGGACTGAATATGAATCTATTTTTGCTTGAACTTTTAAGATATGTTTTTCTTATTTTGATATATATATTTCTTTACAGAGTAACGGTAACAATAATGAAGGATATATCCCTGTCGGGACAGGATAAATCTGCAGGATGGCTTTCTGTCATAAAAAGTAACTACAAAAGTCTTTCTGAAGGAGAAAAAATACATATTATCACTCCTTTTCAGATAGGGAAAAAAAACAACAATAATCTCGTTATTAACAATGAATACATATCACATAACCATGTAATTATTTATTCCCGCAATAAAGAAATATGGATAGAAGATCTTGGAAGTACAAACGGAACATTATTAAATGAAAACCCTCTTAAAATGCCGATGGTTTTAAAAGATAATGACAGAATAGACATAGGCGGTTCAGTAGTTTTTGAATTTTTGAAGGGATAATTCAGCTGAATCAGTATCAGGAGCTACGCCTCAAAAACGAAATGTTTAAATATCTAAAAATAAGACAGACAGAAAGATTTTTGATATTTCTGGCAATCATAACAGTTGCCTTCGGATTTTATCTTGTATTTAAAGCCATTCCTCCCGGATCGGAAATTTTCATCAGATATCCTTTAATAATAGCTGTAATGTTCATTATTACTCATATTATCCTCTGTTTTGTTCGACGTGACGCAGATGAAATAATTCTGCCCCTTATTACCTTCATGTCAGGCCTGGGATTGATTCTCATATATCGTATCGAACCATCACTTGCATTAAAACAGTTTATCTGGATGACAGTAAGTATTGTCTCTATGTGGATTACTGTTATAGTGTTAAGGAAATATAATTTTCTTGAAAAATATACCTATCTCTGGGCTTTAACAGGCATATTTCTTCTCATAATAACAATCATATTCGGAACAGAAGTAAACAGAGCAAAACTATGGATTAAATTCGGAGCGATTAATTTTCAGCCTGTAGAAATTGTAAAATTCATGCTTGTACTGTTTCTTGCAAATTATTTAAGTGCCCATCAAGAATTACTTGTAGCAAGAAGTAATGTACCCGGCTGGTGGAGAATAAACATACGTTATTTCATTCCTCTCATAATAATCTGGAGTCTGTCCCTTCTCATACTCATATTCCAGAGGGATCTCGGCATGGCTCTCCTGTTATTCGGTATATTTATAACTATGTTCTATACAGCCACAGGAAGAGGTGATTACTGTCTTGCCGGTATTATCATGTTTTTACTGGGAGCATATGGATGTTACTGTAAATTTACTCATTTTCAGATAAGAGTATCTTCATGGCTAAATCCCTGGATTGACATGGAAAACAGAGGTTACCAGATAACACAGGGGCTTATGGCAGTAGGCTCAGGAGGTATGTGGGGTAAAGGTCCCGGTCTCGGAGAACCATCATGGATTCCTGCAGTAGAAACAGATTTTATATTTTCAGCCATAGGAGAAGAACTGGGTCTCCTTGGAAGTACGGCAGTATTGATATGTTACATGCTCCTTATAGGCCGTGCCATGACGATGGCAATGAAGTCAAAAAATATGTTCCGTAAAATCCTTATAACAGGTATAACTGCTGTTTTTACAGTACAGACCTGGGTCATAGTAGGAGGAGTAATTAAACTCATCCCTATGACAGGCATAACCCTTCCTTTTATAAGTTACGGAGGAAGTTCGTTACTGTCAAATTTTATTGCTCTCGGCATATTACTCGGTATGCGAGAAACTTCAAAATATGATTATACTTAATTTCGTGATGCGTAACGCGTAACGCATGGCGGGAGGAGACGAAATCATATCGGGAATGACAACAGTTAGCGGTACTCTGGTTACAGCAATAATAAACAGGAGAACTACGACCGATTATGAACGTTAACAAAAACCTGATAATATTATCCAGAATTTTCATAGTGCTCTTTCTATCTCTCATTATAATGAATTCTTACTGGGCTGTATGGAGAGAAAAAGATCTCACTTCTATGACACAGAATCCCAGAAACAGAGAAAATTTAAATTTAAGAGGAAAGATTCTGGGAAGAGATGGCACTGTATTTGCAAGAAGTGAAAATAAAAAAAGGATTTATCCACAGAGAGAATTAACTTCTCATATTACAGGCTACCTTGATCCTTTACTTGGGAAGGCAGGACTTGAGGATACATGTGATGATATATTGAGAAGCCATGCCTTCCCATTTTCCATAGAAGGTTTTAAAGAAAGGTGGAATGAAGGACATCCGAAAGGATATAACATATACCTTACCATAGACAGTAATCTTACGAAAGTGGCTTATGATTCACTCGGCAATAACAGAGGTGCCGTGGTGGCCATGAAACCGCAGACAGGTGAAATACTTGTCATGGTCTCAAAGCCGGGATTTGATAATAATAATCTGGAGAAAAACTGGAAGGTTTATCAAAAAGATTCCACCTATCCCCTTTTAGACAGAACAGTCCAGGGAAGTTATGCTCCAGGGTCAATCTTTAAAGTTCTCGTACTCTGTGCAGCCCTTCAGGAAGGAGTGGCAAAAGAAAGCGATACCTTTGAGTGTCCCGGCTATACAGATATAGACGGACACAGATTTTACTGCAGCCATACACACGGACATCAGACCCTGAGCCAGGCTCTTGCCAATTCGTGCAACGTAGCTTTTTCATCTATAGGATTAAAACTGGGAAAAGAAAATCTGCTTAAATATTTTGACGATTTTTTGGGCCATGATTACAATATAAAACTTCCTGTATTACACTCAACACTCACTGAAAAAAATCTCTTCAGTAACACTCTTATTGCACAGACATCTTTCGGACAGGGTGAACTCGCCATTACCCCCTTTGAAGCATGTCTTATCGCTTCTGCTGTTGCCAATAAGGGAAAAATAATGTATCCTGTACTTATAAAAGAAATAAGAGATTCAAAAAACAGATTAATAGAAAAAAAATCAGGTCATGTCATGGCAGAGTGCATGTCTCCGGAGACTGCCGGCATTGTAGCAAAAATGATGGAAGCTGTTGTAAATGAAGGAACAGGATACAGAGCATATATAGAAGGTATGAGAGTGGCAGGCAAAACAGGCACCGCAGAACATCCGGGAGGAGAAAATAATGCATGGTTTACAGGTTTTGCACCGGCAGACAACCCGGAGATCGCAGTGGCTGTTATTATAGAAGAAGGAGGCGCAGGGGGAGAAGCTGCTGCACCTGTGGCAGGAGATGTAATGAGAAGTTATTTAAAAAAGTAATCCCCTGCTAATCAATTAAAGTAAGTCCTGTTACAACAGAAACTGATGGAATTACTTCGTCGCTCCGCTCCTCGCAATGACAGTTCCGCCATAAAAAAATCCTCCTGACTATTAGCAGGAGGATTTTTTTAATTTACAGAAAAAATTATTTACTTTCCATCAATAAAATCCTTCCCCACTGAGGTCTGACAGACATAGAAAGTATTTTATCTCCTTTTACGGTAGCACCGCTTCCATCATTGAGCAGATCCGTAAAATTACCGGGGCCTTCCACAGTAAATTTAGCCCTTTTCTCTTTTGTGCTGTTATTAATTATAACTACTATATATTCATCTCCATATTTTCTTGAAAAGGCATACAACTCATTCTTATCATCTATAAAGAGGGTATTAAAATCACCAAGCTGAAGAGCTTTATGGGAGTTTCTTATACCTATCAATTTTTTATAGTGCTCGAAAAGATCATAATTTACTTCCACTCTGTCAGGTTTTAATCTTCTGGAACCGTCCGGCAGATAAACTTCGTCGGCATATTTAAGCTCATCCCATATCATGGGTTTCCTGCAACATGGATCAGTAGCCCCCCACATACCGACTTCGTCTCCGTAATAAACCATAGGTGCTCCCAGATAGGTCATCTGAAAAATGGCAAATATATTCTGAGATTTCAGCTCTTTTTCAGATGGTTTTCCTGTATTATAGATAGGATTGCTGCCTTTAGCTTTTTCACAGTATTCAGCCCAGTTTCTGTATGGCACTACATCTCTGTTTACAATCATACTTTCCATTCTTGCAGTATCATGACTGTCTATAAGATTCTGCATACCATAAGCTACTTCACTGTCATAGGCTTCTCTCAAATCTCTTAATTTTGTATCAAATTCAGTAGTAGAAATTCTGTTTTTTTCATCAAAGAAATATTCAGATGAAGTAAAGGCAAAATTATAATTCATTACGGCAGTAAATTCGTCACCTTCCAGATATGGCTTGTTTACTTCCACCGTATCTATAATTTCTGCTGTCATATAGGCTTCAGGATTAATGAATTTTACATGTTTACTCCAGTCTTTCCAGAAACCATGGGGCACACAGAAGGCCACATCAAGACGCCACCCGTCTATACCGTCAGAAGGATTTCCGTCTCCGTCAGGGTCCATCCATCTTCTGGTAATATTAAAGATATAATTTTTAGGGCCCGGAAGCAGATTATTCTCAGTTCTTCCCCATTCAGGAAGTTCCTTTACTCCGAACCAGCCTTTATAGACAAATTCCTTATCTTTAGAAGGATCTGCCCAGGATGTAACGGTAAACCAGTCTTTATATTTTGAATTCTGCTGGTTTTTAACAACATCCTGGAAGAACGGGTTCTTTATTCCTATATGATTGAACACACCGTCTACGATAATTTTCATATTTCTCTTATGAACTTCTTTTACGAGTTTCAGGAAGAGTTTATCTGCAGAGGTCATAACCCATGTATTCGGGTCATCGGGTACTTCTTTTTTTATAAGTTCTCTGTCTCTTACAGGGTCGGGGCCGAAATTTGCATCTACATGATGATACATTATGGCATCATATTTATGAAGAGAAGGAGATTCAAATATGGGGTTAAGGTATATGGCAGTTACACCCAGGCTCTGAAGATAATCGAGTCTGTCTAAAATACCCTGAAGGTCTCCTCCGTATCTCCGGCGCTGAATATCGTACCATATGGTTTTCTCATGGTCACAGTTATTTATTATTATCTTAATATCTTCCTCACTGAATCCTTTATCTAAAAGTTTATCTTTTAATGTTACAGGGGAAAAATTCGTATTTTTTATAGATTTCAGTTTTCCCGTATCAATTTTCCCTGAGAGGCGCGAAATAGTCCTGTCTGTAATTATATAAAATCCTTTATTCTGTTTTTCATAGGGCTGAAGTTCATACCAGTCGGAAGTCCAGGGATGAACCTGCCAGGAAGATATGTGATCATGGGGCCATGAACCTTCTATATTTTCCACCTTCGGGTCATTTGCAGGGTCTCCGTTTCTGAAACGTTCTGGAAATATCTGATACCACACCACCGTTTTGGACCATTCAGGTATAAATTTCATGGTATCCTCCTTTTCTTCTGCCATAACAGGAAACATAAAGACTGTTAAAAAGATTAAAAGAAAAAAAGCAATTTG
>JBEHWP010000114.1:0-11445 GCA_040217665.1 Vulcanimicrobiota bacterium | reverse complement strand
TTCTTCCTCTCGGATCTGGAGAATAGAGGGAAGCGAGTAATTCTGCTACGGGAGAGAAGTCTATGTCGGAAATTATAATTTTTTCATCTAAATAGGAAAAAACTATTGCTTTTCTGGTGGATTTTATATTATTGTAAGCCTGCGTAAATGTTTGGATAAATTCCACCTCCTTTCTTTGTGATATTATATTTATCACAGAAAAGGAGTGATTTTTTTAGAGGTTTTTTAAAAAATTTCTTGTAATTTTATTTTCGAGAGCTTAAAATTGAGGTAGAATTCTGGATTAAGATAATGAATTTTTAGAAGAAAAAAGTAATTTTTCCAGAGAGAAGAATTTTCCGAGAGGACTCATGAAAAATAAAGAAACTTATATATTAATTGTTATTCTTATAATAGCATCGATTTTAAGATTTTCCAATCTTTCTTCATGTCCCGACGGGCTTGCTCAGGATGAAGGTTGTAATGCATGGAATTCTTACTGTCTTTTAAAAACAGGACAGGATCAGTTCGGTGTATCATGGCCTGTTGTTTATTTTCGCGGACTGGGCGGAAACTATACAACCCTTTTTATTTATATTCTCTTACCTTTTCTGCATATCTTCGGATTAACTGTTGATTCAGCGCGTATGGCACCGGCTTTCCTTGGCACAGCTTCCGTAATGTTAATTTATATTGCAGGGAAAAGATTATTTAATCCTTATGTCGGTCTTGTGGCGGCAGCTCTCCTGGCTCTTAATCCATGGCCCTTTTATTTAAGCAGACTGGCCCATGAAGGATGTGTCTGTCCTTTTGCTGTAACGGCAGGTCTAGTACTTCTTTTATATGGAAACATGTCTTTAGATGATAACCAGAAATCTTTACCTTCTCCTTTAATATCCGGTATGGCCGGTTTGATGATCGGTATTTTCTGTTACGGCTATCATTCTATAAGAATTTTCTGGCCTTTTTTTCTTATCTTTTTAGTTTTATTGAACTGGAAAGATTTTCTATGTTTAATAAAAAATTCCAGAGGACTTATGGCTTTTCTGGCTTTTACTGTCAGTTTATTTTTAATACTTTTTCCTGTGGCTTATACGTATATTACTGAAACAGGCACTGTAGCCAGACATGGTGATACACAGTTCCTGTGGAAGGTAATGAACCTTACTCCTTTACAGTTAGTTCTGGCCATAATTTATCGCTATCTGAATCATTTTAACCCCTGGTATCTCTTTGTTCAGACTGATTTTAACGTAAACAATCTTCCAGGAGCGAAAATGCTTCACTTTTATATGTTTCCATTAACTGTAGCAGGGTTTATTGTTTTAATAAATCAGGTTAAATCTTCAAGGTCTGCCAGATTGTTACTTGCTTTAATCCTTGCCTATCCTGTGGCAGACTCTTTTTGTTATTTTGCCAGTCCTAGCCAGATGAGAAGTGCCCCCGGTATATGCGGAATTTTACTTCTGGCTTCCCTCGGAGGTGTCAATGGTTTTATATGGTTATGGAAGAAAAGATCTTCTCTGGCTTATCGTATTACCTCTGTTATGGTATTGTTGTTTATAATAAATAATCTTTCTTATTTTTATTTTTATTTTTATGTTCATGATAATACTCTCGATGCTTACAGAATTTATCAGGTTGATGTGCGCCAGTCATGTGAATGGCTGAAACCACGATTGAATGACATTGACTCGGTCTTTATGACTACCAGCAAGATGAATCAACCTTATATTATGACACTGGTTTATTTAAATTATGAACCTTCCCGGTGGTTTAAAGACGTTCATCTTATTTATACACCCGGCGAATGGGACTGGCATGTACGTTATGGAAAAATGAATTTTATGTATTCCGATCTATGGCTTCCCCGACTTAAAGAACTGCAGAATAACGAAACAAAAGATAGAGTGGTATTTATAGTGAGACCGGGTGAACTTGATTTCGGTAAACCTGTAGAACAGATATGTGATCCTTCAGGACAACCATCTCTCAATATATATGATATTTATATATAATTTAAATGTATAGGAATTTTCATTCCGGTTACACTATTATATGGTTGAGAGTTGAGAGTTTATGGTTGATTTCAACTCTCAACCTTCAACCCTCAACGTTAAACAACTCGCCCGCAGGGCGTTAAGTTCAGAGTATAGAAATTGTCATTTTTTATGGCGTAAGATTAAGCTTTAGATAAAATTTTATCTGGAGAAACTTATCTGAATAATTTATTGAACATTTCTGTAAAGCCCTGCAAAATACCACACCATGAGACCGATACAGATTATCAATGTACCTGTGGAGATCCATTTACCTGTCTCATACAGGGGAGGCATATATTCAACTCTGATCAGATGATGCCCTCCTGACAGAGGAATGGCTCTCAATATGTAATTTGCAGGCATAACCTTGTATGTCTTCTGACTGCTTCCGTCCAGAGGTTTTGCATGCCAGTATTTACTGTATGAATCTGTAATCAGAAGAATAGCCGGTTCTGATGTTTCTGCTTCAATAGTAAGAAAATCTGTTCCTTCCTGAAGAATTTTCGCATATCCTTTATTCTGGCTTTTAACCGGTTTAATATCCGGTTCTGTTTCCAGAATTACTTTTTGCCCCGGATTAAATACCGGCTCTCCCATGGCTGTAAAGATTTTATCTCTTTCTTTTATAACCTCATATTCCCGGATTAATTCCAGTTTTGCCATAGGATCCGGTAATTCCATAACCTTTATCTGATTGTTCTCAGGAGAAAATATATACTTACATCTGACCATGGAAAAGAGGGGATGAATTTTATTAAATACAAAGTATTCAGCCACATCGTTAACATCTCTGCCCTGGGTGAAAGCCATGAATTCTGCATAACGTTTTATGCAACTCGGTTCATGTCCCCATATATCTTTCATACCTGTAAACATACCCAGATTGGGATTTATAATCTCTAAAACCCTGTAATCTCCGGGATGAGAAGAGACGAATTTTTCCATTTCATAAAAATGAGTGGAACTTATATCAAAGGAGGCCCTTACGGAAAAAGCAAAAACAATAACTTCTATGACAGCAACAGACGCAATGATATAAACCATTTTATTATTATATTTTATAAGGAAAAACAGGAATGAAATAAATATGATCATAACAGATGACATGATAAGACTTTTACAGGCTACAAGAGCTGCCTTTAACATGAATTCATTACTTATATAAAAATCGGAACGGGGACGTGAAATATCGGTACTATTTATGAATTTCATAAAGTTCATCCACCACCCTGAAGGTTCCGGTCCTGCAGATGATAAACCTGTCACCAGCCCTGCAATAAAAACAAGGATTCCTGTGATAAACATGGTAAGTATCATTTTTCTGCTTACCTGCCTGACCTTTATGAGATGGTCTAAACCTGTGCCTGCCATAAGAGTGATAAACAGAGAAGCTGGATAGGTAAATTTTTCAAGTCCTCTGAATTTATTAAATCCAGGTACGAAACTGTAAAGAAGTTTAAATAAAGGTGTATGTGCTCCCAGAGCCAGAATCAGAAGGATAATAATCATATATAAAGAGCATTTTTTTATGTTTTTATCTGCATATATGGCTCCGTATATTACAAAAATTAACCCTGTTATACCGATAAAAATGCCGGTTCCCCAGAAATAAGAACGGCCCCAGTAAGGAAAATCCGTAAGACCAAAAAAACCGGGAGCTATAAGGGTAATAAAATTTTCAGGAGGAAAAGAGTGCTGTGACGCAAACTTATATGTTACACTGCCGCTCCTCAATGTTTCTGATGAAGAAAATATACCTGTCAGGAGTTGAAAGGCTGATAAAGCTGTCCCTGCACCATACATGGCTATAATACCGGATACCTTTATTAAAAACTTTTCTGTTCTGGCTGCAGAGAAAGCCAGATAAATTACTACTGCCACAAAAGTATATACCATGTATTGAGGATGTCCTGCCAGAATTTGCATGGTGATTGCACATAGACCGGTTAAAAACCATTTGCACGAAGGAGTGTCTAAAAAACCATCTATAGATAAAAATAATAATGGCCCCCATGTCATGGTGCATAGATCAGATATATGACCTGCATAAAGATGGGTAAAATGAGCACCGCAGAACATAAACAGCAGGGAAGAAATAATTGATGCAGTAAAATTTAATTTCCTGTATGATGTCCAGAGATACATGAAAAATCCTGCGAGAAAAATATGAATTGCCACACTGTAATTTATAGCTTTACAGAGTGGTAAGAATAGATAACATAAATTTAACGGATAAAGTAAGGCTGATTGAAATCCTCCCATATAGGGTGCACCGGAATAAATATGGGGACACCATAAAGGAATATTTCCCTCTCTGAGATTATCAAAACCAAACCGCCTGCATCCCAGAAAATAATTGGTAAGATCTGTGCCGTAACTTGAAAGAACTATTTCTTTACCTGTAAACAGAACATCGGCAAACATAATGATGGTAATGAAAAGTATTATAATAGTTGCCGCAAATAAGGGATTGATGGGTCTCATATTGTTTTTCTCTTTATTTTGCTTCATAGGTTAACTTCCTGTCTCTGTAATAATGGTGTCCCTGTTAAAGGAACTGTTAAATAGATTATATAGGAGGTAGAAAAAGAGGCATATACCTGCAATACTTAATATGAGTATAAAAAACATGTCAAAAGGTTTTGCATCTATGAGGTTAAGGCATGACGGCAACAGAATATGGTGTGTTACCTCGAAAAATCCTATTATTGAATAACCTGCAAATATGGCACGGAAATTGTTTTCTATAAAGGCAGAAATCAGTATGAAAGGCAGTATATATATTATAAATCTTTCATGAACCTGTGTGGAAAATAGAAATATTACGATAAATGTCATGGAAAGCAACATGGGGAGAGATAAGACATGGTTTTTATATCTCCTGTGGCATGCTATAAAAGAAATAATAAGACCTGTAATTAAAAATAACAGTCCCCACATTTTTTTACTTATACCGAAGATTGTTGAATAAATATTCAGATCATGGCCTCCCAGTATAAGGTCTACCATCCATATATTAAAACCTTTAAAGGTTGTATAGGCGGCAAACTTATCGGTAAAGTGATAAAGATAAGTATTGGATATCCAGGCAGGCCCTGATTTGAACATAAAAGGTGCCGTTATGACCATGATTGCCAGTAAGGCTGTAACACAATAAATAAGAAAAGGTTTGAAGCGTTTTCCTGCGAAAAAGAAATAACCCAGCGGTGGTATCATAAATAAAGACTGAGGCTTTACCAGTACAACAAGAGCCCATATTATTCCGCTTATTGCCCATTTGTTTTCCATGAGAAAATACATACACCATACAGCCAGGGCAAGATACCATGAATCACATTGAGTCCACAATACACCTGTCAGTAAAACAGCAGGAGAAAACCACATTAATATGAAAGCAATAAGTCCCTCTTTTTCTCCTTTCCACCTCCGAACCGTACACAGGCAGCCGAGAGCTAAAATCCAGTCTGCTATATAGTTTGGTAATTGTAAAGAAAACCATGCCGCCGGAGTGAGAGGTTCCATTTTTATATCAAGGAATCTGTGGAAAAGTCCGAATATATGTCTTATATAAACATAAAAAGGCGGATAACTTACAGGCAGAAATTTCCATGGCCTTCCGGGCAGTGTTACAATATCACCCGGTCTGTAAATTTTTCCGTCAGGATCTGTAAACATTTTATCTACCTGCACCTCCAGAGGAGGACCATAGGTAAAACAATAGTCCTGACGGTTATAACCATACCGTTCCATAAGTCCGTATTCTACCGAATGGCGGGCCCATATCCAGTTATTCATATGATCGGGAATGTAGAAAAATTTCTCAGGTAAAGCAAGGATCATAAGACGGATTAATAAACCTGCAAGAGTCAGTCCTGCTATAATCAGCCAGTAATGTTTTATCTGTACATTTTTTTCTATGGATTTATTTACTGTTTTTTTCTCTTTTTTACTCAATTTTCTTCCTCTTTTATTACAGGTATGATTCCTCCGCCGGCAGAGACATTTATAACCGGTGAATCTGAGATTCTTCCGAGACAGCCTGCATATGTTCCGCCGAATACATAGGGACTCAGATTGAAATATTTAGAACCTATTTCAACATGACCTTTATTTATAACAGGAATTTCAATTTTCGGGATCTCTACATATTCCTGTGCTATCCAGGACGAATCCATTCCGTATTTATAAACTGCTTCCTTCCAATCATCTGATGACATATGTTTACCCAGTATAACTCCTTTCCCTCCGTATCCCCATGAAGGTTTTAGAACAAACGTTTCCTGGTTTTTAATAAGAAAGTTTTTTGTTTCCATTTTTTTGCCTTCTCTGGAGTAAACCTCTTTATTACCGAGTGTAATTGTCCAGGGAATGTAATTGTGTATAACGTCTTTTTCTTTTTCTGTAAAATAATGATGGAAACTCATGTTACATAAGATGGCAAGGATTGATTTTTCACTGCCCAGAAGTGATTTAAACGAATTTACCATACATACATGACCTTTCATACAGGCTGTTATAAAATTTTTCAGATCTTTCGGATGTTCCAGAAATTCCTGTGCTTTTACACATCTTATAACAGTATTATAGACTGTTCCTTTATATTTAAGTCGATCATTTATATAATAAAAATCTCTCGGATCTACCAGTTCGGCATGTACATTTTTTGACAGAAAATAATCTTTTACTATCTCTCCGTCTCCGAGAAACTGAGATTCTCTGTAATCAATAATAGCAACAGACGGTTTTTCTCCTGAACCCCAGAAATCTAAAGAACTTTTCATTACTGCTTTAAAAAGACCGTCTACAACAGACTTTGTATGAAGGCTGATGCCGGAAGGGAATAATTCTCTGTAGGCACTATGAGTGAGAATTATCTCTTCAAATATATCATTCCATCCTTTCCCGCCGGGATTGTCTGTGTTAAATTCGAGAAATTTCAGGTTTTTCCCGTCATACAGGGCATCCAATCTTGTAATTACTGCATGTTCTTTATATCCTTTATCAATAGAAATCCATTCTGCCGGTATATCTTTGTAGGAAAAATAAACTTCCATATTTTTATCACATGATGAGGCTCTGATTATTTTATTTATAATCCTGTATAAAATTTCCGATACAGATGTAATAAGATCTGTATCTTTCTTTTTCAGAATCAAAGGAACAAGAGCAAGTTTGAACGGTTCTCCTTCAAATATACATTTTCTTATCCTCAGCTCTTCCTTTATATTGTCGTCCAGACTCAATGTTTTTTCCTGATTATCTATCATTTCTTTTATAAGTTTCTCGTATGCTTTCATAAATAACCTCTCTTTCTCGTGATGAGTAATGCGTGATGCGTGTCACTACCACTCACGTTTCACTATTCACCACTCACTATATAACGTTACAATTTTAACACTATCCATTCATAAAGTCGATATCCTTACATGAATTTTATATTTATTTATAAAAGCAGGAAGTTGGAATAAAAATTACGAATATATAGAAGATTTTTCTCACCTGGAAAAAGAATATTATTTGCCGTCCTTTCTTTTTCGGCAGATGTACGGAGATTATAATACTGAAAAATTTATGGAAGATATAAATATTTTACTGAATAACTTTAATGAAGACAATATACAGGAACTTTTAAAATCTATAAAAGAAATAGAAGAGACACGAAATGGTAAGGATATAAGAAAACTTCTGGCATTTCTGGAAATTGAACAATTTCCTCCTCATATAAACATTGAAACACTTAAAAAAGTAAAATTTTCTATTATAAAGACCATGGGTCATTTAGAAGAAAAAGATTCCCTGAATATACTCATAAAAATGTTGCATAAAGGTAAAACAAGAATGAAAAACGCTGTGTCCGAAGCACTTGGCAACATAGGTTCTGACATAGCTGTTGAGCCTTTGATTGAAACTTTAAAAGATGAGACAGCAAGGGTATCTGCCATAAAAGCTCTTGGAGAAATAGGCAGCGTCAGATCTGTGGACTGTCTTATTACAATGTTGCATGATAAGGATCCCGAAGTCAGAAGTGCTGCTGCAACATCTCTGGGACAGATTAAAGATCCGAAGGCTTTAGATGAATTGACAAAGGCTCTTGAAGAAGACAGTGATGTAAATGTGAGAAGGCTTGCTTCTATTGCCATAGGTGAGATAGGTGATCCAAGTTCTGTCCCTGTACTTGTTAAAAAACTTGACGATAAATTTCTGAATGTAGCCACATCATCGGCAGATGGTCTTGTGAAGATCGGAATAGCGTCGGTGAAACCCCTGGTAGAGGTTATAGAAAACAGACTTGCTGCAGATGCATTGATGAAAATCGGAGAACCTTCAGTCGATGAACTTATAAAAGCCCTTCAGAATGAAAATGAAAATATAAGGACAATTGCTGCAAAATGTCTCGGTAAAATAAAAAGTGACAGGGCTGTGAAATTTCTTGTAAGGGAATTAAAAAATAACAGTGATAAAACACTTAAGGTCATGAGAGATTCCATCTTTTTTATCTGTTCTTCATCTCTTCTGCCCCTTGCAGAAGAACTTAACAGAGCTGATGAAATAACACAGGATCTCGTTGTAGAAATATTTTTTGATATAGGACATTTAACTGATAACGGTCTGGATAGATTAAGAAATGAACTGAACTCAAGTAACCCGGTATTCCAGAAACTGATTATAAGAGCCCTGGGAAAACTCAATGATAGAGATTCTATTCCTCTATTGCGTGATATATTTATTTCTACTCCCTGTATAGATGTAAAAAAGGAAATACTTAAAACTATAGATAAATTCGGCGCCGGTGAAGATATGATTGATGTGTTTCAGCATGCCATGGAACATAAAGATATGGAAATAAAAGAACTTGCCCTGAAAGCTATTGCCTCTACCGGTACTTCTTCTGCCTGTAATATGTTAATAAAATTCCTCGGAGAAAAAGATTTAAAAATAAACATTATAAAATCACTGGGTACAATAAGTCATGGAGATACTGTAAAACCTCTTGTGGAATCTCTGAAAACAGATGAACTGCCGGTGAAACTGGCTGTTATAGAAGCACTGGCCAATAAGCATGATGAAAATGCCGTTTTTGCTCTGATTGATATGTTACAGGATGAATCTGCTGAAGTACAGCTTCTGACTGTAAAATCGCTGAAAAAAATCGGCAATAAAAGTGCTGTGCCTGCTCTAAAGCTCCTCAGGAAAACTGCCGGGCAGGATGTGAAACAGGAAATTGAATTGACTCTGGAACATATGGAAGGGCCTAAAAGCTTCTGGGCCAGACTGTTCGGTGCCTGATATGTGATACGTAATCGCCACCGGTGTTTCCTCTGTTTTATAAGTAATGATATGAGAAGATATGTAATTTTATTTTTTATATTCATAGCGAGTGGATTTTTATTTTATTTCAATGTTCTGGGCGATTTTTTCCTGTCAGATGATTTCGACCTTATCCATTCTGTGTCCAATTTCGGACCTTTCAGTATGTGGTTTAGAGGACATGGCGGCTTTTTCAGACCTGTCATTATGTTGAGTTTATATGCTGATTATAAATTATGGGGATTAAATCCTTATGGTTATCATATAACTAATATTTTAGTCCATAGCTGTAATGCATTTTTTGTATTTTTAATAGCTGTACGTTTAACTGACAGGCCAGAGCTGACCTGTTTTCATAAAATGGCAATACCGTTATTTTCCGGTTTTATCTTTTTAGCTCTCCCTTCCCATACGGAGGCTGTTTCGTGGATATCAGGAAGAACAGACCTTTTTGCTACTTTTTTCTGTCTTTTTTCTTTTATATGTTATTTAATGTACAGAGCAAATCATAAAACATATAATATCATCATATCTTTTCTTTTATTTTTTATTGCTTTGTGTTCTAAAGAATCTGTTGTTATTTATCCTTTAATAATATGTTCCTGTGAGCTATATTATTATTTAACAGGATGGAAGAAGAGTTTTCTGTTACCATTCCTGTATGGTATTATATTTATTTTATATCTGCCGGTCAGATATATACAGTTAGGAACGTTTATAGGAGGGTATGGTGCAAAGGTTCATTTTAATTTTACCTTTGTCCATTTTATTAAGCTTATTTTCTATCCATGTATGGTTTTTTTACCTCCTGTTCCCGAACATTACTGCTCTGTCGCTTTAGCCGGAATAATAGTGTTGATTGTTCTTATTTCAATCATTTCTATATTACATAACAGGATTATGGGAAAATTTTATTTATTTCTTATCTGTCTTTCTATTATTTCTATTTTACCTGTCCTTAATTTAGGAGTTTCGAATATAGATACTCAGGGAACCAGATTGTTATATTTATCTTCATGTTTTATGTCCATCTATCTGTCTTCTGTGATTATATCTCTGAAGAGCAACAGAAAACTTATTATTGTGTTTATGGTAGCAGCAGTCTTACTCTCCGGTATGTCACTTTATTATACTGACTGTAACTGGCATAGTGCCTCCTGTATATCCAGAAGTATATTGTTTGATGTAACAGCATTAAATGTTCCTGGCAGATTGTTTATTCCATCTCTCCCTGATAATTTCCATGGTGCCTATATTTATAGAAATGGTTTGCATAATGCTGTTTCTCTATTTAGAAAAGATATTGATACTAAAAAAATTAAAATTATTTTGTTTAATTCTCTTTATAACAGTGATGATAAAATTACCACGGTTCTGGTACAATCTCCCGGTATCTATCGTGTTGGCCTCTCTGACAAAAAAGCGACTTTTATGAATGCAAATACTAATAATATAGAAAGTACATTTTTTAATGATGATTATATAGTTTTTGATTTTAAAAAGAACAGTTTTTTACTGGAATTAAAGAATTTTAATGAAAAAGACAGACTGGCCGTTTACTCTTCAGGCAAATTAATAGTGAAAAGTGAAAAGTGAGTCGTGAAGGTATAGAGGGGCGTTTTATTAAACGCCCTGATGGGTTAAATACGCATCACGCGTTACGATTATAGTGAGTGACTTGCTAACTGATACCTGTTAACTGCTCACCGATCACTGTTGACTATGCATTCCTGTAACAACTCTTTCTATACCGCTTAAATCTTTTATAATATTTATGTATTTAAAATTATGGATTTTCATTAAATTACTCACCCGTTCTGCCTGTCCTATGCCGGTTTCAAAAGCCAGAAATCCTTCTTTTTTTAAATAATTTTTTGACTGAGAGATTATTTTTTTATAGAAAAATAACCCTTTTTCTGTACTGAAAAGAGCTGTATATGGTTCATAGTCTTTTACTTCTTTTGAAATACTGTTTCTTTCTTCATAATCTATATAGGGAGGATTTGATACAATAATATCAAAGTCAAGTCCCTCGAAAGGCTCGAATAGATCTCCACAGTAAAAAGAAACTGATCTCAGGGATAGATTGTTTGCATTTTTTTTTGCTGTGGCAATT
>JBEHWP010000113.1:0-11460 GCA_040217665.1 Vulcanimicrobiota bacterium | reverse complement strand
GACGGCGACATGTTTAAATACCTCTGAAAACAGTCAACAGCTCCGGTGTTATTAGCGGTATTTTTATAAAGAAGAGCCAGATTAAACCATGCGTCATCAAAATCAGGTTTCACAGCCAGAACTTCTTTATAATGTTTTTCCGCCACAGAAAAATCCTTTTTTATGGCACAGATAGTACCGATCTTGAAATGTATTATAGAATTATAAGGCTGCAATTCAAGTATTTTTTCATAATATTCAAGTGACTTACTTACCATACCTTTTTTATAAAGCTGATCCCCTGTTTTTTCACAGTAATTGGTCAGATGGTCTCTAGCCCCTTTAAGAACACAGGGAAAATCCCCTTCCCTCTCCATATCTTCGTCGGGATTGAGTTCCAGAGCTTTCTCTGCTGCTTCAATGGCAGGCTCAGGCTTGCCCTGAGCAAAATGTTTTTCTGCCAGAGCAAGAAAGGCTTCATAGAGCTTTGCTTTTGCAGGGAAATAATCCGGTGAAATCCTGAGAAGTGCTTCAAAATGTCTTATTCCTTCAGGGATATTATCTCTTTCAGTAGAGATTATACCCAGGCCGAGCCTGGCAAGAGAAAGAGAAGAATCAAGTTTCAAAGCCAGATTTATACTGTCCTGGGAAAGAAGTAACAGATTTTTATCACTTTTCTGATTTTTTATCCATTTATCAAGACATGCCAGTCCGAGGCCTGCATGATGGAGAGCAATATTCCGATCAAGAGATATGGCTCTGGTATAATATTCTATTGCATTATCGAAGTTTCCCTTTATTCTTTCTATAGTACCCATATGATAATAAACCATTGCACTATCAGGATACCTTGAAATTATATCTTTATACTCTGTAAGAGCTCTGTCAAATTGACCGCTAAACTGAAGGGCAAAAGCCAGACCTGTAAAAGCAGATAAATTATCCTGGTTTATTTCAAGAGACTTCATATAGCTTTCTATGGCTATTTCACTGTTTCCACTGTTAAGATATAAATATCCCAGCGTTTTATAAAAAAGATAGTTTGACTCTTCAAGCTCTATAGCCCTGTGACAGTATCTTATAGCATCTTCAAAATTATCTGTCTGAGAAAGGAAAAAAGCATAGACGAAATTAACGGCGCTGTAATCCTGGTCTTTATCCAGAAGATTTTTTATTATATCCATACAATCCTGCGTATTGCCTGAAAGGTAATGATTTAAAGCTATACTCAGTGATATAATACTGTTTTGAACTATATCAAGCCCTTTACCATAACACTCTATAGCTCTTGGGAAATTGCCTTCAAAACTGCATATATTCCCCAGTGCTATATAGGGTAAAGGGAAATTACTGTCCATTTCTATAGCTTTTTTTAAAAACTGTATAGAATCAGGTATCTCACCGTTATTATAATATATATCCCCCATAATACACAGTCTTACCAGATCAGGTTTAAAATCAATTTTATGGAAATATTCATAGGCACTATCAGGTTTGTCCTGCAGATAACAGGCTATTGCCATATAATAGAGAGCTTCTTCATAGTCAGGAAGAGTCTCAAGAGATTTTTTAAATTGTCTTATAGCCATATTAATTTTATCTTTAATGAGATACGCTGTACCAAGGTGGGTATTGGCTACAGGGTCTTTAGGATTCTTTTCAAGTTCTTCCCTGCATTTCCTGACGGTAATATGAGTATCTTCTTTATCCTTGAATAATTCGTCAAGTAATATTTTATGGGTGATTTTTTTTATTTCACTTTTTATATATTCACCCATCTCTGATATAATTGAAGAAATTTGCTCAAAAGAACTGTATTTTCTATCACTCTGAAGATCTACGGTCAGATTGGACAACATAATAAATAAGTACCTCTAATAAAAATTTATTAATATAAAAAAATTCTACTATAATTTTGCATTTTTTCATAATTTCATTTCTTTGTTTTTACTGACTTTATAGTTAAATAGGTTTGGGGTTCTGGGTTTTGGGTTTTAATCTTCCTGAACCGATACCTGACACCTGAAAATTAAATGGATTATTTTTTTACAATTTTTAAAATCTGCAAAAGTATAAATTCTACATAATTTTTATATAAAACATTACTTTACACCATTAAAAATGAAAATGTCCCTGCCTCTAAATTATTGGGACGCGTAATTTGTTACGCGAGAATTATAAAATGGTTATTATATTTCTCAGCATCATACATATTAATAGGTAACTGCATCCCAGAAATCTCTTGTAGGGGCATGAAAATAATATACATCTGGAGCATCAAGAGAATTATTGGGATCATAGTGATTTGAGCTTCTGTATTTATAACAATATCTGATTCTATAAATAATTTTCTTAAAAGCAAGGAAAGGATTTACCTTTACCCTGAAACCTTCATAAACAAAAACAGGGGGTTCTTCTTTAATTGAACGTTTATAAAAATCATTACTTATTTCACTGCCGGGGTTTCCCTGAAGGTTATACCATATAGTGTCATGTCCTGGTTCTTTATCATTGGTAAAACCGTAATATATTCTTTCCGGAATAACATAGCCCTCTGTAGAAAAATCAATAACTTTCTTAACCCTGTCTTCAAATTGCACAAAAATCTGTGCATTCATAGATAATCATCCTCTCTAATAATAGGAATCACCGGCTCTTTTTAATTACTGAGGTGAGTATAAATAATATATATGCTCTCGTGACGCGTAACGCGTGACGGGAGGAAAACGTTTATGCTCAGGTCAGTAATATAAATTATTTGTAAGCGTTCAGCAGTTAGCTATAAGCTATAAGCTAAAACTTACAAAGCCTGACTGCATAAATCAGTCTGAAAAAATATTTAACGACATTTATTATGTAATTCCTGTAAAAGCTGACTTCTGTCTGCTGATAGCTGAATACTTACAATTATTTAGATAAATTACCTCTTTCTAATTTTCATCTAAAACTTTATTTTAGAACATTAAAAATGAAAATTCCTGTAATCTTAAAATATTCAGGTTTTTGGTTTTAGGTTCTGTTTTTTTAATCTCCCTAACCCAACACCCATAACCCTTAAATAACTATAAAACTAGATTTTAAGACATAAAAAATGAAAATTCCTATAGATTTAAATTATAAAAAAGATAATATGTTTATATTTTACTATAGAGACTTATTTATAGCAAGAGGAAAATATTAAAAGTCTGCAAAACCAGTTTACCATGAAACAGGAACATAGATTTTCCGGGAGAACCCGGCCTGGGACAGGTTTCGGAGATGGGTAATAACTCATTCGGAGCGGTACTGATGTAAGCATAAATAATACGTATACTCTCGTGGCGGGAGGGAAAAGTGTATTACATGCTTATGGCCAGGCCAGTAATTGATTTAAAACAGAGGTAGAATTTTTTTTTAATAATCATACATGTCTTTTAAGTTTGCAGGAGAAGTCAAAATAAGTTAAGATCAATAAAAATAATATCAGTAAGAGGTAATACAAATTTCACAGAGGACATGACAGATTTAAATATCATTTAATAATGATAAAAGTTCATCTTCCATTGAATAAGTATTTCTGGTATTTTTCCCGTTACCGCCGGGAGCAATAGATGATTTACCATTAGTTTTATTTTCATTCAATAATAAAATCTGTTGTCTGGTTTCATCAGGTAAGTCTTCTATTTTATAAGTTTTGAACGGCGATAGTTCTGCTTTTTTCGCCACTTTTTCTTCATTTACATGAGACAATGCTTCAGTTTCAGTTACAGGTCTCGCGATAACAGGCTTCAGACCAAGTTTATCAAGAGCTTCCATGGCATATCCTCTTACCTCAGGATCAGGCTCTGAAATACTTATTTTATGCAATAAATTAAAGATAATGCCAATTCTTTTATTATTTCTGGAAATCTTTCCCAGAGATGTTATAGCATCGGTTCTATCATAAAAAGAACCACCTTCTTTTAAAATACGGATGAAATCACTTATCTGCTCATTAGAATATTCTTCCTCTCTCTCAGAATTACCGTCATTGACCTGTGTAACAAGGCGTTTACCACAGTAATTACAGAAAAGGTTTGAATCATGAGCAAGTATATAAGTATTAACAGTTTTGCAGAAAGGACATACAAAATCAAGTTCCTGCTCCGGTTTTATCATATGTGTATTACCGGTTCTGTCAATTACTACTTTTAGATACATTTCAATCCCTCCTTAATTAAAATTTTCCATATTTATGGTACAATAATTTAAAAAACTTAAAAAGCTTCTCAGGTTGTAGATTCTTAAAAAAATAATTATAACAATAAGACTAAAGGCGTAAGTCTGAAGTCGTATTTTCACATAAGCAGATCTTCATATCTTTTTTGAGGCTGAAGTGGTATGGTATGAAGAGAGAAAAAGAGATTCTTTATATCTTCTTCATCTGCGACAGCCGGGTTAGTTGCATAATGTATATTATCTTTAACAAGCTGTGTGGATAAACGAATACAGTATTCACTGTGAAGGAATGTTTCCAGATTTTTTCTGTACATACCTTCAAAAGAATAAATCCCCAGATAATTAAACCATTCCTGAAGTGTTTCAGACAATTTTTCTCCCCTGTAAACAAATAAATTATTTATACGGTCATATTTCTCTCTGCAAAAAGGTTCGTTATATTCTATAACAAACGGTAAAACAAGTGATAATATAAGTCCGTAAGGGATATTATGTATCTGAAGTGCCATGGTTGTAGCCAGTCCCAGTCCTCCATTGACAGATAATCCTGAAAGTACAGAGGCAAGAGACAACATTGACCTTCCTTCCCTGTAACTTTTATCTTTCAATACTTTAGTAAGATTGGTAAGTATAAGTTCAATTGCTCGAAAAGCAAGTTTATCTGTTTCAGGAGTGGCATTTTTTGAGACAAATGCTTCAACAGAATGGGCGAAGGCTGTCATAGCGGCATAAAGTGTCTGATAATGCATGGAAGTAATGGATGGCCAGGGATCTACAATTGATATATAGGGAGGAACAAGACCATTTATAACCCTGCATCCCTGTTTATCAGTCATAAATATATAAGGAGTAACTTCACTGCCAGATCCTGCCATAGTTGGAATAAGAATTAAGGGGTAACAAGGAAGACCTTCTGAAATTCGCGGGAAAGCAGGAATAAAACCCGGATGATATGCCCAGCCAGATATAGCCTTGGCAAGATCCATTATGCTTCCTCCCCCTACTCCTATAACTATTCTCTGTCTATTTTTTCTGTATGCTGCAAAAACCTCTGCAAGGTCCATAAGCCCAGGATTCTGACATTCACATGGGAATACTTCTAACGGACCAAGATGTTGAATAAATTTAGAATAAAATTCTGTCTCCATAAGAGGCCTGGCAATCAATAAGAAAACCTGCTCACCTATATAAAGGTATTGCTGTAATTCTCTGATTACAGTATCTATATAACTTCTTATTTCAAGTGATTTTTCCCACCCGAATACAATCCTGGTCTTACTGTGTTCAACATATGATTTTATATCATTCTCTAATAATATATCTAACATATTTCCTCCTTAACATCGTGATGCGTAATACGTGATGCATAATGCGTAATACGTTACATAAGTTTAGAGTTAAACTTTGAGGGTTTAATCAATCTCTCAACTATAAACCTTAAACTATAAACTCTTTTCACTTTTCACTTTTCACTATTTTACAATAATATAGAAATAATTACTATGAAAAAATATATTTTTTTTACTTTTCAAAGGACATGAGCACTATATATAGAATTATCAGGAGAATTTCAAGGTGAACCAGCAGATAGCAGAGATAAAAATAGGAGGAACTTTATGATAAAATACTGTTCCGGATGTGGTGAAAAACATAATGTTGATGCAAAATTCTGTGGTAATTGCGGTTGTTCCCTGGAAGAAACCACAACTACCGGTTCCCTTACACCGGGAACTGTTATTGATAACAGATATGAGATAAAAAAGCTCATAAAATCAGGCGGAATGGGAGCTATTTATCAGGCTATTGACAAGAGGTTCAGTAACAAATGTGCCGTAAAAGAAATGGTAATTAGCGAATCTTCCCATGATGCCAATTACCTGGCTTTCAGATTCCAGGAAGAAGCCAAAATGCTTCGAACACTTCACCATCCAAATCTTCCCAGGGTAATAGATTACTTTATAGAAAAAGGTACCTATTATCTTGTTATGGATTTTGTAGAAGGACAGGATCTGGATGAAATTCTCCGTAAATACGGTAAACCGGGATTACCTGAAGATAAAGTGGTCAACTGGGCTATAGATTTACTTGATGTTCTTTCCTATCTGCACAGAAATAATCCTCCTATTATTTACAGAGATTTGAAACCTGCCAATATAATGATCCAAAAAAACAATAACCGGGTAATGCTGGTAGATTTCGGTATAGCCAGAAGTATAATGCCTGAAAATATAAATACTATGACATCAATCGGAACACCGCATTATTCGTCACCGGAACAATTTGACGGTAAAGTAGTGCCCCAAAGCGATATTTTTTCACTCGGAGCGACAATGCATCATTTGCTCACAGGCAAAGTACCTACTCCCTGTATGTTTAAACCTGTAAGACAGCTTAATCCTGACGTATCGGAAGAACTTGAAATAATACTCGAAAAAGCTCTTGCTCTGGAAATAGAAGACAGATATGAAACTGCTACAGCAATGAAAGAGGCTCTTGCAGAATATTTAAATCAAACCAGAAAATTGCCGGTTTTGACAGCTTCAACTTTAAAAAAAGAAGAAAAAACAGTTTCAGACCTTTCTACCAGAATAGAAGGAAAAGGGAAACAGGAAGAAAGTGCCGTTACAAGAAAAAAAGAAAAAACTGGAGGATTAACAACCGAGTTATTTCACAAAATACAGGCTCTTCCTGATATGATCCAGACACTTATAAGGAGAGAAATAAGAAATGTTAAAACCACCCGGGAGTTGCCTGAAGATGTTGAGATACCTGAAATTGAAATTGATGAAACCACACTGCCTGAATTTATAACCAATGAAAAAGATGAGGCCCATATGGTGCTTATTCCGGCCGGAGAATACTGGATTGGCAATGACGATAATAACCCCAATGCCGTAGAGATAGAAAAACCAAAGCACATGGTTACTTTAAAACCTTACTATATAGACAAATATCTCATAACTAACAGGCAGTACTGCAAATTCCTGAACAGAAAAAGAATGGAAGGAGCAGAAGAGCAGTGGATTTATATAAATGATACAGAATGCCGAATAGAAAAATTGAGAGGAAGGTACAGGGTTGAAACAGGATATGATGACCATCCTGTTGTATGTGTAACATGGTATGGTGCCAGAGCCTATGCAGAATGGGCAGAAAAACGACTTATATCAGAAGCGGAATGGGAAGTAGGTGCCCGCGGTTTAGAAAGAAGAGAATATCCCTGGGGAAACGAATGGAGTCCTAAAAAATGTGCAAACCGGTGTTACGGAGGATGTGGAAGCCTTATGCCTGTAGGAAGTTTTCCTCAGGGAATAAGTCCTTTTAAAGTAGAAGACATGGCAGGCAATGTATGGGAATGGTGTGAAAACTGGCTGAATGCCTATCCTGGAAGCACCTATACAAACGATAATTTCGGCACTGAATACAAAGTGGTAAGAGGAGGAGCATGGTTTCTTGATAATCCCCTTCACTTCCGTTCATCATTCAGAAGATGGTATAAACCGACATTCAGATATTATTTTCTTGGTTTCAGATGCTGTAAGTAGTGACTGATGAACCGGTTCACTGTATCGGACACCACTGAGGCGAAAATCCTTCGCACAATAAAAAAAGTCTATTTTTCCCTTTAATATCTGCAATATAAATATAATCAGTCCCACCTGAATTCAGCTGAAACAAAATTTCCGAACCGTCATGAGACCAGGAAATATTTGATTTATCACCATCTATATCGGTAATCAGTATGACATCTTTTCCTGTAGACTTCATTATAAATATACTGGAGTAATTTTTTCTTTCTTCGCCGTTCCTGTCTGAGAGGAATAATATTCTATTACCATCTGGACTTACAACAGGGTTATAATCATCTCCGCTGTTATTTGTTAAATTAATAGTCTGCATAGTTTCTATCTTGACCAGATAAATCTCTCTCGGAGACTGAGTCATTTTAAGACTTTTATAGTCGGAATCCCTGTTAGAAGTAAAAACTATGCTCCTGCTGCTCTTTGACCAGCATCCCGGCACATCTTCAGCAGGATGGGCTGTGAGATTTCTACGATGTGTTCCGTCAGGGTTCATTACATATACTTCACTGTTCCTGTCCCTTCTGGAACAAAAAGCAATGAGACTGTTATCAGGTGCCACAAGTGGATGACTGTCAGGATTATCCTTTTGCTGACTTATATTTTTCGCTTTCCCTCCTTCAGTTAACGTAAAGATATTCGTATAATATAAATTCTCCGAAAACTCGACACTAAAAAACATGGTTCTCCCATTTTTTGACCATTCTATATATGGCATAACAGACAGATGTTCCGTTATTTTTTTTCTACCTTTCCCGTCACTGTTTACAACATAAAGGTTTCTTCCTTCCCTGTAATTAATAAAAACTATTTTCTTACCGTCACGAGACCATACGGGGAAATTATCTCCTTCCACATCAGTCAGAGATTGAAGACCTGTACCGTCATTATTTATAATTTTAAGACCTGAAGTAGTGGCAAAAACAATTCTCTCTTTACTTATTTCAGGGACAGGTGTAATAACAGGTGTCTTTATAACAGGTGTACTTTTCACAACAGGAGTGGCAGTTACTATAAAATCCTTAAATATCCAGCCCCTTTTATTTCCCATGTATTCCACATAATACCAGTCTCCCTGAACATCTATCAGGATCAGTTCTTCCCCTTTTTGCAACTGATCAATTATCTTCTTATCAAGGCCGGCACCGTCTCTTATGTTTACATCAGATGCGTTAACAGTGGTCACTATGCCCTGACCGGCAATAAAATAAATCATAGATAAAATAAAAAGAACAGTGAAAAAAATTTTCAACGGTTATCATCTCCTAAGTACTTATAACGGTAAATATTCCGCTGGTTATAGTCGTGACGATTACGGGTCACACGTGACGGGAGAAAAACGTTTATTAAATGCTTATGCTCATGTTAATAAGAATAACAGATATTCGCTGGAAAATATTAGAATCCTTCGAAGAAAATAAACTTTAAATAAAGTAGTAAATAAATGTGGCAATATGGTATAATTAAAGAAGTTTGACGGTATATTAATGATATAAATATTCAGAACTTAAACAACAGGAGTTACAGGTACAGGTTCCTGGTTCTTTTAAACGTGGCATATGAAGAGCCATAGTATGAATTCAGACATTCAGGCCTGAAGAACTGAAACTATAAAACTATGATTAACAGCTATCCAATAGTAGTAATCTATATTAATCTTTCCCTTATATGGATATATATACTCTATAACCTCCTGTTCAGATACGGGAAGCTGGCTCCTGATAACCTGAAGGTAAACGCACTTGTAAAAGCCTTTATAGTTTTCAGTATCGCTTTGACTCTTGACAGTTTATACTGGACAGTCCATGCTTTCTCCCTGATAGAAATAATACCGGCAAAAATTTCTCACGTAATGAGTTCTCCAGGTAATGTTATTATGATTAAATTTCTCCTGCTTATTGCAGGTTTATATTTAGTTATTGTAATAAGACGAAGAAATATAGAAGAACTTGCCCTTGAAGGGAAAGAAAAAAAAGAAATAGAATTACTTAATATTGAATTAAACGAAAGGAACAGAGAGATATTAAAATTTGCACATGTCATAAAAGGCATAAGTGAATGTGTTTTTATTGCAGATATGGAAGGTAAAATTTCTTTCATAAACGATGCAACAAAAAAACTTCTTGAATACGAAGATTATGAAATAAGAGGGCAATCATTTATTTATTTTTTTCCCGGAAAAAATATAAAAGAATTGAAAGTACTGATAAATCTCATCATTCAGAAAAGCTGGGAAGAAGAAGTTCAGATAAAGAAAAAAAACGGCAATCCCCTTCTTGTTCATTTTTCCGCTTCTGCTATAAGAGATGAAGAGAATAATCCCATTTATATAGCAGGTATATTTCGTGATATAACACAGAAAAAACTATGGGAAGAACAGATGATACAGGCAGAGAAATTATCATCTATAGGACAGCTCATAGCCGGTATAACCCACGAAATAAACAATCCCCTTACAGGTATTATGGGCTTTGCCCAGTTCCTTAAAATCAATCCTAAATGCGATAAAGAAATGCAGGAAGATCTTGAGACTATAAACAAAGAAGCTATCAGGGCAAAAGAGATATTACAGAAACTGATGGTTTTCTCCAGAAATCATGAAATAACACAGCAGCTTATATCTATAAATGATATATTAAAAGAAACAAAAAAACTGTTCAACTATGAATTGAAAAAAGGTCATTTAGAATTTGTAGAAGAATTAAAAGAAAACCTGCCCTGTGTAACAGGTGATCCCCATCAATTCCAGCAGATTTTCTTAAATATTGCCACAAATGCCATTCAGGCAATGGGAGAAAAAGGAGGAATTCTGACTGTTAAAACAGAAAAAGACAATGATATTGTAAAAATTACCTTTAAAGATACAGGCCCCGGTATAAAACCGGAAGATATTCCCAAAGTCTTCGATCCTTTCTTCACAACAAAAAAAGTGGGGGAAGGAACAGGACTTGGTCTGAGCGTATCCTATGGAATGGTTAAACAACATAAGGGGAATATTTATGTCCATAGTAAAGAAGGAGAAGGGGCTACATTTACTATAGAGTTTCCCGTAGAGCAGGACTCTGTAATTTTTAACCCTGAACAGAATCGTGACATGTCACAACCATAAAAAAGGAGGCAATTAAAATGACAAAAGAAGAAGTTTTAAAATTCATAACATCCAGAAGAAGTATAAGGAATTTCACAGCCGATCCTGTTTCGGAAGAAGACATTATGATTATTCTGAAATCAGCCATGGCTGCTCCTTCTGCCAGAAATGTTCAGCCATGGTCATTTGTAGTGGTCAGGGAAAGAAAAACCCTGAACAGGCTTGCAGAAGTTCATCCCTACGGAAAAATGCTGGCAGAAGCCCCTCTTGCCATTGCAGTCACAGGAAATCCTGAAAAATCAGATTACTGGGCCCAGGACTGCAGTGCAGCCACTCAGAATATACTGCTCAGTGCAAGAGGTCTTGGCCTGGGTTCCGTATGGCTCGGAGTTCATCCGAAACCGGATCGTGTTAAAGCAGTAAGAGAAACTCTTGGTATACCGGAACATATTCAGATACTATCTCTTATTCCTGTAGGACATCCGGCAAAAAATATAGATCCAAGAACCCAGTATGACGAAGCAAAAGTCCACAGAGAAAAATGGCAGGTAAACAGGTAAAATATTAACAGTCTGCCAAACCAGTTTGCCACGCAATAGGATCATATCTTTTCCG
>JBEHWP010000112.1:0-11539 GCA_040217665.1 Vulcanimicrobiota bacterium | reverse complement strand
AGTTTATGGTTGATTCAACTCTCAACCTTCAACCCTCAACTTTAAACAATTCGCCCGCAGGGCCTTAAGTTCAAGGAACTATTTTTCATTTTAACTTATCCTGTTAATAGAGTGGTTTTTATCTGAAAATTTTTACATTGTAATTTTCCATTCCTGTGTTAAAATTGAAAATAAAATTATTCGAAATAAGGAGTGTCACAGGTTGAAAGTTATAATAATAGATGATGATGAAGAATTATTGAATCTGTTGGACGAATATCTTTCAAATAAGGGACTTGAGATATGCAAGGTAAATTCAGGTATGAAAGCCCTGGAAATACTTGAAAAAGAACATTTTGACATGGCAATTCTGGATATAATGATGCCGGGAATGGACGGCCTTGAAGTATTGAGGCACATAAACACTGATTTCAGCTATCTTCCTGTTATTATGCTGACTGCCATAGGAGGAGAATCTGACAGGGTTATAGGACTGGAACTGGGAGCAGATGATTATATAGCAAAACCTTTCAGTTCAAGGGAATTATTTGCACGAATTAAAGCCATAGTAAGAAGACAGGAAAAAGTTTTGAAAAAGGAAAACTCATTGCCTTCCGGTACAATAAAAATTGATCTGGAAAAAAGAGAAGTTGTAAAGCATGGTAAAGAAATAGAACTTTCATCTGTTGAATTCGATGTGTTGAGTATTCTGGTGCAAAATAAAGGTATAGTTCTTTCCCGGGACCGGCTTATGGATCTTGCAAGGGGAAAGGATTTTATGGCTTTTGACCGTTCCATGGATGTTCATATAAGCCATTTAAGGCAAAAACTGGAAAATGACCCGAAAAATCCAACTCTCATAAAAACTGTATGGGGAGTCGGATATATTTATACAGGGGGATAGGATTCTGCTGAAAATAACGAAATTACATATTAAATTATATCTTTATTTTTTTTCCATTATTTTTGTTATGGTTCTTTCCATAGGGTTGCTCTTTTTTTATACTATAGATGACCCTGATAAAATAGCCGATGATATAAAACAGTTTTTTTCAGGATTATTAATGCTGTCCGTTGTATTTTCCGTTGCAGTTTATCCTCTTGCCATATATCTGACGAAGCCTCTGGAAAAGCTTACAAGAAAGACTGTTGAATTTTCCCTTGAAACATGTACGAATATACAAAAAAATGACATAAATAAAGACGAAGGTGACGAGATCTCGAAATTGAACAGAGCTTTTTCATATATGGAAGACGAGCTTCGTGCCATGCTTGAAGCAAAGAAAGAGCTGATTTTATATGTTGCCCATGAACTGGGCACACCGCTGAGTAGAATAAATGTTGCAGTAGAGATTATTGAAGAACAGCTTGAAGAAGGGAAAAATCCGTCGATAAAAACAGTGCAGGACATTTCCAGAAATATTAAAGAAATGTCTGTTTTACTCAAGGAACTGCTGGATTTGTCCCGTATGGATACTAAAGATTATAAACTGGATATAAAGCCTTCCGATGTGGAAAAAATTCTGGATGAAGTAATAGATAGTTTTAAAATTATGACAGAAAGACAGAATATAACCATAGATATCCGGAAAGAAGGACATTTACATGATGTGCCTGTAGATCCTGAGAAAATATCCAGAGTCCTCTACAATATCCTCTCCAATGCAATCAAATATTCCCCCCGTAACGGTAAAATCGACGTAATTTTGAAAAGAGAAGGTGAAAACTTCTCTGTTTCCGTAAAAGATAATGGCCAGGGTATTTTAAAAGAAAATGCAGAGAAAATATTCGAACCTTTTTTCAGGGAAGACCCTTCAAGAACAAGAAAAACCGGCGGTACAGGTCTTGGTCTTGCTATTACCAGAAAAATAATATCTCTTCACGGCGGCTCCATAGGGGTTGAAAATCCCGGAGAACCGGGGGCTATTATAACATTTAAGATTTAATGCTGTTACCCATCTGTTACTCGTATTTTAACCTCCCTGATTTTATATTTAAATTAACCCTGAAAAATAAAATATAGAGGAGGTATATGTTATGCAGAGTTATAACAAAATTATTCTTGTAGGCAGACTTACAAGAGATCCGGAAATCAAATATGTCATGGGAGATATTCCTGTAAGCAATTATGTTCTTGCCGTAGACAGACCTTATAAGAAACCTGATGGCGGAAAGGACACTGATTTCCTGAGAATAGCATGCTGGAGAAAACTGGCAGAATTTTCAAAGAAATATCTTACAAAAGGACAGCTTATCCTTGTAGAAGGTGCCGTCCAGGAAGAGAGATCTGAAAAAGACGGTCAGGTTCGTTATTTTACAAAGATAAAAGCAGATCGTATCGCATTTATGAGTCCCAAAGAGAATGGCTCCGCCTTTGCACCTGCTGATGTAAGTGAAGAATTTGTTAAAGCCTATGACACAGGTGATTTAAATCTTGAGGAAATACCTTTTTAATTCCTGCTATAATTCTATAAGGCAACAGGCAAAATTTTACCTGTTGCCTTATGTTTTTTATATGTATAACTTTATAAAAATCTTGCATTACTCCTGATTTTTTATTATAATTATTATCTACTATTTATTATGAAAATGATGAAGTCTTATGCTTCACTGTCTGTTAATTTTCATATTTGGTTGTGACCGCTCCGGTCATGCCTGTTAGTGTAATCAGTTTATAAGTAATCCTCGCGTCACGTGTCACGTGTCACGGGTCACGAAATAAAAAAATCTAGGAGGGACACATATGGAGTTTCAGTGTATCGGAAAATCTGTTCTCAGGACAGATGCCTATGACAAGGTTACAGGTAGAGCCCAGTTTACTGCAGATATAAAGCTTCCCGGTATGCTTTATGCCAAAATACTTCGGGGAGAACATGGCCATGCTAAAATCATATCAATAGATACGTCAGAAGCCGAAACTATGCCGGGAGTTAGAAAGGTTGTCACAGGACAGGGGTGTAATTTACTTTTCGGCGCCTGTATAAAGGATCAGCCCCCTCTTGCAACGGATAAGGTGAGACATGCAGGCGAAGGTGTTGCTGCAGTTATAGCAGAAACAGAAAAAGAGGCTGAAGAAGCCTTGAAGAAAATAAAAGTTGTCTATGAACCATTGCCATATGTGACAGACCCTCTGGAAGCAGTGGCAGAAGGTGCCCCCATTGTTCATGAAAGAAATCATGAATATGAAAGAGTTCCCGGTTTCCCTCCTGTAAAAGGAACAAATATATTCCATCATTATAAACTCAGAAAAGGTGACACTGAAAAAGGATTTAAAGAATCAGATGTTATAGTGGAAGAAGATTTTTATTATCCTCTCATTAGTCATGTCCAGATGGAACCCCATGCATGTATTTCCTGGTGGGACTCTCCGAACAGTGTCCATATATGGGCAAGTACACAGGCACCTTTCCTGGTAAGAGAAATAGTATCTCATATGTTCCATATACCTATGGCAAATATAAAAGTAGAAGCTCCCTATCTCGGAGGCGGTTTTGGCGGTAAGTCTGATGTGGTTATAGAACCTATGTGTGCCTATATATCCAGTTTCGTTCCCGGACACCCTGTGAAACTCGTTCTTACAAGAAAAGAAGCTTTTACGAGTTCTCTCGTAGGAAGGGGAATGAGAGGGAAAATTAAAATAGGTGCTAAAAAAGACGGGAAACTTGTGGCAATTGAAGCTTCTCATTATTATGCAGACGGTGCCTATGGCGATACAGGCTGTAATGTAGTTACTGCTGCAGGTTTTGTTGCTACAGGGCCTTACGAATATGAACACTGTAAAATTGACACATACGGTGTTTATACAAACACTCCCCCAGTCGGTGCTTATCGCGGTTACGGCCATCCTGAATCACATTTTATGACAGAAAGAGTCATGAATATCCTCGCAGAAAAGCTCGGTATGACTCATCAGGAACTTATGAGAAAGAATTTCCTCTGTGATGGTAAAGAAAATGCTCTCGGACAGATTATAAGACCGGGGAACGGAGACCTTTATAAATGCCTCGAAGAAGTGGAACATGCTCTTTATGAAAAACCTCTTCCGAAAGAAGATGAAGATTTTGTTTATGGACGGGGTATTGCATCATTTATGAAAACTCCCATGATGGTTCCCAATGCTTCTTCAGGTGCAATTTTGCGGATGTGTGAAGACGGAACGTTTAATATAAGCATAAGCGGTATTGAAATGGGGCAGGGCTGCCAGACAGTTCTTTCCCAGATTGCAGCGGAAACCCTTAAGGTTCCCATAGAGAAGATACATATTTCCAAATATGTAGATACACAGCATTCTCCATATGACTGGCAGACTGTCGGTTCTATAACTACATATCGTTCGGGAAATGCCATAATTCAGGCATGTAACAGGGCTATTGAGAAAATGTTGCAGAGCGTTTCTTTAATATACCACAGACCTGTAGAGGATCTTAAGTATGAAGGAGAATTTATCACATCCAGAAGTGATTTGAACCTGAAATTTGAAACGAAAAAACTTGCCCAGTCCTATCTTGCTCCTGACGGGCACGGTGTGGGAGAACAGATTACTTCCACCGGTTCTCATCTTATAAGAAATGTTCAATTCCCTGATGCCACTACAGGAAGAGGCAACTGTGCCGGTTCCTGGACCTATGCCTGTGAAGGAGCAGAGGTCAGGGTAAATAAAAAAACAGGTACTATAGATGTTCTTCATCTGGCTATTGCCATAGATCTGGGTAAGGCTCTTAATCCCGGACTTGCACGGATTCAGATGTTAGGCGGTATGATGATGGGGTACGGTGCTGCCCTTACGGAAGAACTTCTCTTTGATGATAAAGGGAGGATTAAAAATGCAAATCTTAACCAGTATAAAATACCGAAATTATCGCATATGCCGGAGAAATTCACCGTGAAATTTGTAGAAACACCTGACGAAGGAGGCCCTTACGGTGCAAGATGTATTGCAGAACATCCCATTATAGGCATACCTCCTGCAGTATTAAATGCAATTAAAAATGCCACAGGAGTAGATTTATTTGAAATTCCTGTAAAACCCAAGGTTTTACTGGAAAAAATGGGAGGTAATAAATAATGACTACTATAAGTTTAAAAGTAAACGGCAGAGATTATAAGGTTCATGTTGATGATAAGACCATTTTACTTGATGTTTTACGGGAAAAACTGAACCTGACAGGTGCTAAAAACGGCTGCGGCCAGGGTGCTTGCGGTACATGCACCGTAGTCATGGACGGTGAAGCAGTAAGAAGCTGTATTGTTAAAGCCATTAAAGCAGACGGTAAAGAAATTGTCACTATTGAAGGTCTGACAGACGGTGTAACTCTTCATCCCATACAGGATGCTTTTATTAAAGCAGGAGCAGTACAGTGCGGTTTCTGTACTCCCGGATATATAATGAGTCTTTATGCTCTTTTTAATAAGAATCCTGACGCTCCCGATGAAGAAATAAAGAAAATACTGGAAAAACATCTCTGCAGGTGTACAGGTTATGAAACTATCTGGGAAGCAGCAAAACTGGCTCAGAAGATGATGAAGGCGTAATGGGTGATGCGTAATGGGTAATGCGTAAAGGGTAATTACTCTCCCGTCACGCGTTACGCGTTACGCGTCACGATTTTATGGAGGTTTAATAAAAAAATGCGTGATCGAAGGGTTGTAAATATAGCAAATATTTTAGTAAATCATTCTGCAAGGGTTAAACCGGGTGAAGAAGTTGTTCTTACTGCAGGGCCTGAAAGTTTCCCCCTCCTGGAAGAAACGTATCTGAAGGTAATTGAAGCGGGAGGATGTCCTCTGGTAAGACTTGATTCCCTCCGTTTAATGGAAATACTCTTTCAGCATGGCAACGAAGAACAGGTAACATTTGTTTCCAGAACAGAACTTTATGAAGCAGAACATACAGATGCAAGGATATATATATACGGACATAAAAACACTAAAACCCTTGCCAATATTTCTCCTGCAAGGCAGAGGATGAGACGTCAGGCACAGCAGCCTGTAAGAGATATTCATATGAAAAAAGACAGGTGGTCTCTTACTATATTTCCTACTGATTCTTTTGCCCAGGATGCAGGCATGTCTTTATATGATTTTGAAGATTATGTTTACAGTGCCTGTTTTGCAGATGAAGAAGATCCTCTCAGAGAATGGGATAAACTTTACAGAAGACAGGAAGAGCTTATAAGATCGATAGGGAAGGTGGGACATGTAAGAATTGTAGCACCTGATACGGATCTCAGAATGTCGATAGAAGGAAGGACTTTTAATAACAGCTACGGTCTCCGTAATATGCCCTGCGGAGAGGTTTATACTGCTCCTGTGGAAGAAACTGTGGAAGGACACATTTATTTCCCTCTGAGAAATGATTATCTTGACAGGGAAATGGCAGGTATAAGATTATGGTTTGAAGGCGGCAGAGTTGTTAAAGCCACTGCAGAAAAAGGCGAAGAATTTCTTAAAGAAATTTTAAAATCGGATCGGGGAGCGTCATACCTGGGTGAACTGGGCTTCGGCACAAATTATAAAATAAAAAGATTTATTCATAATATACTTTTTGACGAAAAACTCGGAGGAAGTATTCATCTGGCTCTGGGAGATTCCTATCCTGAAGTGGGCGGATTGAATAAATCATGTATACATATGGATTTAATACTTGATTTGAGAAAAGAAGGTTATGTCACATTTGACGGAAATATGTTCCTTGAAGAAGGACATATTGCAAATTTTAATTATAAGGAGTAATGAGTGAAAAGTGAAAAGCGAAAAGTGAATGGTGATGGATTTTCACTACTCACTGCTCACTACTCACTGCTCACCGAAACATTATGCCAAATTTTTGTCCTGATTGCGGTGCTGAAAACAGAGATACTTCAAAATTCTGTTCTGAATGTGGTAATAAACTTGCCGGAAAATATATAAAAGAAAATCTCAAAACCGGTATTCTTCTGGATAGAAGATATGAAATATTATCTCTTATAAAATCAGGAGGTATGGGATCTGTTTATAAAGCAAGAGATGTAAGACTTAAAAGAGACTGTGCCGTTAAAGAAATGTTCGGAGAGTATAATAAACCTGAAGAACAGGCATATGCTCTTAAAAGATTCCAGGAAGAAGCTTTTATACTGGCCAATCTATCCCATATAAACCTCCCTGTTGTCATAGATTATTTCGCAGAACATGATCGTTATTATCTTGTCATGGAGTTTATATACGGAAGTGATCTTGAAGAATTATTGAAGAGAGAAGGTAATCCGGGCCTGCCGGAAAGAAGAGTTGTTAAATATGCCATAGAGGTTCTGGATGTTCTGGATTATCTCCATAATCAGAATCCGCCTATAATTTATCGTGATATAAAACCTTCCAATATAATGATCTGTACCTCTGATGACAGAACTGTCCTTATAGATTTCGGTATAGCAAGAACCATGCAGGTTGAAAGTAAAACTCAGAAGACCTCTATAGGAACTCCCAGCTATATTGCTCCTGAACAATGGGCAGGTAAAGCCGGGCCGGGAAGTGATATATATTCACTGGGGATTACCATATATCATTTACTTTCAGGACTCCTTCCCGACCCATATGATGTTGACCCTATTTCTTCTATTATAAATAATTGCTCTGAAGAACTTGAGAAAATTATAATAAAGTCAATAGAAAAGAAACCTTCAGAAAGATTTGCTACAGCCAGAGAAATGAAAGAAGCTCTTGAGAATTACAGGTATAATCCCGTAACTATTATACCGGATGAGCCTCAGGAAGGAGAAAAATGTAACAGATGTAAAAAATTATTTCATCCCAGTGATATGACTGTTAAAGATAATGTTATGTACTGTATCGACTGTATTTCTCACCTGAGTGGTACACCTTCTGTTCCTACTGTTATGATGAAGGATATGCCTGTTCAATCCATGATACATCCAAAAGATAATTCTGAGATGATTTTTATTCCGAAAGGTTCTTTTAATATGGGAAGCAATGCAAATATTGACGAGAAACCGGCTCATGAGGTTTTTCTGGATGATTATTATATAGATAAATATCCTGTCACTTACGGTCAGTATAAAAGATTTGTTGAGGAAACAGGTTATTCCGGTGAAGGTAACTGGATGAAATATTATTCATCTGACAAAGCAAATTATCCTGTCGTAGAAGTAAGCTGGAATGATGCCAGAGCTTATGCAAAATGGGCAGATAAGAGTCTTCCTACTGAAGCGGAATGGGAAAAAGCAGCCAGAGGTACCGAGCAGAGGGAATACCCGTGGGGTAATAAATGGGATCAGAATAAATGTAATAATAAAAAAATGAATAAGCGGGACATTGTAAACAGGATGATTATAATGATGGCAAACCGCGGAACTGTACCTGTGGGAAGTTTCCCTGACGGAAGAAGTCCCTATGGAGTTATGGATATGGCCGGAAATATAAACGAATGGTGTTCTGACTGGTATGATAATAAATATTATAAGGTAAGCACCGGAGAAAATCCTTCCGGTCCCGCTTCAGGCAGCTGGAAGGTAATAAGAGGAGGTTCATGGTGTGATGCATTCCCGGATATGTTCCGCTGTTCCGCAAGATATGGCGACCATCCGACTATAACAAAGGGGATAATTGGCTTCAGATGTGTTTATAAGAGTGAGTAGTGAATAGTGAAAAGTGAATAGTTTTAAGCACCTTTTCACTTTTCACTACTCACTTTTCACTAGTTCTTTACCTTCGGAACCTTATATTCTTTTACCGGATCGACCTTTTCCGTATAGGGGCCGTTCCAGCCTTTATAAAAAACTTCTTTTAATTCCGAATTCATGGTCTTACTTTTTACCGAAACACTAAGATTTCTGCAGTTATAGAAATAATTTTTCTCCCAGTTGCTTGTTCCTATCCATGTGCTGTCAGAGTCGACTATCATATATTTACAGTGTTCCACCCTGGCAAATTCAATAAATCCGCCGCTCCATTCCGGAATATTACTTATTTTAATCTCTATATTGGGCACAAGAGATAAACTCTTTATGAAATCTATGGCAGGTTTTTTATTGTTCCAGTTAGCCACAATCATTTTTATTTTTACCCCCCTTACTGCAGCACTCCTGAGGGCATTGTCAAGAATAGGGTAGAAGGTTTTATCTCTCCCTGCAGGGGAATAGTCCATAACCTGTATGCATATTTCTTCTTTTGCATGATTTATCATATCTGTTATGGCATCTTCATCCCACGACATGTTTTTATATATGAGGCCTACGGGACTGAAGGCAGGATATAGGGTGATAGTTTCATCTTTATACTGAAGAGACAGAGTATTCCGGGAATTAAGCACATCCGCTGTTTTCTCCAGTTCGGATAAATATTCACTTTTATCTTTTGCCACACATATAATCCAGTCCAGATTAAATATTTTCTCTATAGTCTGACCGAATTTTTCGTCTCTTATTCTTATACCTATTTCATGGATTTGATTTAACGCTTTCCAGTCGAAATTTTGACTTCCCAGAAATACATCTTCTCCGTCAGTAATGAAATACTTGGCATGCATCACACCATCGGTAAGCTCTGTCAGAGGTATTGTTCTGACAGAAATACCGGGTACTTTATTTAATTCGTCAAGTGTTTCAGGATAGGTTTCATAGAATTTGGAATCTGATATTATTCTTACCGTTACTCCCCGTCCTGCTGCTTCTTTTATGGCATTTATTATATTTTCCAGAGGCTGACCCTTTTCATTGCATATATAGAATACCTCTATGTCAAGAGTCTTTTTTGCTTCATTTATCATATCAAGCCATACTTCCGGCGCATTTCTTATAGATGGGGAATCCAGTATCGTTTCCAGAGGAATACTTTCCACCAGTTCTACCGGCTGAGAAAAACTTTTATCCTGGCCATAAACAGCCATAAGTGAGAAAATTAAAATAAAAAGAAAAGAAAGAAATAAGATTTTCTTCATAAACATATACCTCCTGATTATAGTGAATAGTGAATAGTGAATATATCTAATTTTTTTCACTTTTCACTGAACTAGTAAATCATATAGCAAAGGTATTTTAAAGTCAACTAATTTTAATTGAATTTTTATTTTTTATAATATATAATAGCCACGCAACGCTATATTAAGGAAATATTGTAATGAGTATAAACTGTCCTTCCTTTGAGTTTTTATTATTTTTATTAAAACAGTGTTTAATAGCCCTGTTGTTTTTACTCGTATTTGCCGGACTTGGACGAAGTATATTAACTAAATTCAATGTGACATGTGCTTCTATTTTTGAAGAATTTTTTTTCTCCATATCACTTGGAATGGTTTTAACTGTTATCTATATTTCTTTCCTGGCACTGACAGGTATGTTATATAAACCATTACTTTTATTTCTTTTAACAGGGCTAATAGGATTGAAATATGTAAAAATAACAAAAGAATATTTTTATATTTTTATATTGTTTTTAATACTCTTTCCGTCAGTGCTTCTCACATTATATCCTCCCTTTTACTGGGATGATACAGGCTACCACCTTCCGTTAGCTCAGGCAATGCTTGAAAATCATAGACTGGTTTTTGATAAATTTTTGATATATCCTGTATTCCCTTTAAACGGCGATATTTTACTGATTTCAGGTCTGTCACTGGATGCACTGACGGCACAGTTAATACCGTGGCTCTGCTTTTTTACCCTGTCTGCTGGCTGTTTCTCTGAAATAAAAAAAAGATCTGGCTACCTCTCAGCTTTAATAGCTTCAGGTCTTTTTCTCTCAAATCAAATACTGATTTTTTTCTCTGTTATGTGTTATATTGATACTGTTGTTGCACTTTTTATCACATGTACTGTAATTGGTTTATGTAATTTTTTTCATGATAAAGATAAAAAATGGCTTTATATATCGGGAATTTTTCTCGGTATATCTCTCGGAACCAAATATATTGCCATAATATTCCTGGTAATTATAAGTGTATTACTTGTTTTATTCAAAAAGCGGAAAGAATTATTAATATATACGCTGATCGTAATGATTTTTGCATGCCCCTGGTATATAAGAAATTTTTATTATACGGGAAATCCTGTATGGCCGGTACTCGGGGGAGGAACTCTGTGGACATCGACAGATTATGCAAGACAGATTCATGATTTAAAATATAGCGGACCTGAGAAAACATGGATTAATTTCTTAAAATTTCCTTTATATCTCAGTCAAAAGTATTCCTATCACGGTAATGCCATTGTGTTAAATCCTCTCATATGGCCGGGATTAATCTTACAGCTTTATTATAAGAACCATTACAGTTTGATTTTTTTATTTATTTCCATGACATTCACTTTATGCTGGTTTTTTACTACAAATCTTGTAAGATACTATATTGCCGGTATAGCCGTTATAACCATAGCTTCCGCTGCAGGATTGTCATTTTTTATGGAAAGCCTGAAAAATAAAAAAATAAGAATAATTTTTTCTATATTTTTACTTGTTCTTAATCTGACACTATTTTATTCCTTTACATACAGTCTTCTGTCTTCCAGAGGTACAATACCAGTTAATGATGAAGAAAGAGAAGTTTACCTGTTGAAATCGTGGCCTTCCTACA
>JBEHWP010000111.1:0-11541 GCA_040217665.1 Vulcanimicrobiota bacterium | reverse complement strand
GAAAATGTCAAGAGGTTAATCAGGATTTATATGATTTTATATATAAGTAAAAAATATTTATATGATTTTATATATAAGTAAAAAATTTTTACTTGAAACTTTTTTCGAGAAGCTGAGGTTATATTATATAATAGAGAAATTTTATTTCCATAAAAATTCTTTATTTGTATATTCTCTTAAGTTAAACTCTCATGTGAGAATTAGTCTAAAATGTTAACAAAATTTTAATATTTTTTTGTTGCTATGAAAAATAAGCTCTGTTTCTCTTAATAAAGAATGTCTGTCTCTGTTACATGGTAAAGGCCTGGAAATAAAGCCGGATACAGAGATGAAAAAAATAAAATAGAAGAACTGGTGCATAAAATGAGGATACTGACAAATTCTTATAAAAGTAATTTTCCCGATAAAACTTTAATTCTTCATAAAGCTTATTCTGAAAAACAGCTTGAACCTGTTTTGGACAGGGTAGATGTTAAGCCAGAACCTGAAGAGAAGGAATGGACTCTTTTATTTTATAATGCAGGTCAGGGCGGAGAAGCCAAGATGTGTACTCATAATCTCCTGGACCTGGAGAATGTCGGATCAGATGAAAATACCAATGTAGTGGTTATGAATTATCGTTCTACTTCCTGGTTAGACGGGTCTGCAGGTTTTAAACCTGAGTACAGGGGGACAAAAACTTATTATGTAGAAAAAAATGAAAAACCTCCGGAAAAAAATCCTTCCCTGATTTCTAATGTTCTTTCTCCGGAAGCAAAACATATTTTGAATTTCACTGTCACAGGCCCTCAGGATATAAAATCTCCTGTTCTGGAGACCCATGCCAGTGGTACAAACATGGGAGACAGTGAAACCCTGAAAAAATTTATTCTTGAGAATATAAAGAAATTTCCGGCAAAACATTATGCAGTAATATTAAGCGGACATGGTGCAGCCTTTGGCGGAACTATGATTGTTAAACATCCTGACGGACGTATAAGAAATAACGAATTAGGAGAGGTCTTTAAAGAAGTAGAAAAGGAAATAGGTAAAAAGGTTGATCTCGTAAATATGAATAGCTGTTATTCTGCAAATATTGAGTCTATTTATCCTCTTAAAGATAGTGTAGATAGCCTTGTTGCTACAGAAAGTTCAGTTTTTGCGGCCAATCAGCCTTTCGGAACAGTACTTAAAGACCTTCAGGACGGAATAAAAGATGGAAAAAATATATCCGGTAAGGACCTTGCCAGATTATTTGTTGAAGAGTCCAGAATGCAGCCTCTCGGTAATCTTTATATGGAAACCCTGTCTGCTTTTGATATGAATAAAATAGGCTCTCTTGTTGAACATATCAGTAATTTACAGAAAGTCCTTATGTCTGAAGGAGTTCCATCTGAAGTTATTAAAAAAGCAATACAGAATAGTTTGAGATTTGATTACAGCAGTGTTCCCAAACAGATAGATCTTCCTGATTTAGGTTCTTTTCTAGAGGAAATTACAAAACTTGTTGATTCTGAAAAAGTAAAAAAAGCTGCAGAAGAAGTCAAAAAATCTCTCGGAGAATGTGTTTTTGCTGAGGAGCATGCAAAACATGAAATGGAATCTGTTACGAGCAGAGTATTCCATTCTCTTTGCAGGCCTGAACATGACCTGGACAGAGCAACCGGACTTACGATTTATTATGATCATGATGCCCTTCATTTTGACAGCAGGCTTGATCAGGTAGAAGGCCTGTTAATGCTTCCAGAGGATATAGGAAATAAATTATCAGGAAAAATTGATGCCGGTAAACTTGAACATCTACTGGGTAAAAAGTTTTCCAGCGGAAGGTTAACAAGCGAACTGTTAGATTTAAAATTTAATAAAGAAGATATTGACACAATCCTTGCACAGGCCACTATGGAAAAAACAAAATATGCAGAAGATGTAGATGTAAGAACCTTCCTGACCTATGCAAGCCAGGCTACGGAAAAAGAAAAGGCAGAGCGTTCCATATTCAGGAAAACCCTGGATGCGGTAAAAGATAAGTATAATAGAGCTAAATATACCCTTGCCGGTAACATAGATATAGCAGGCCTGGGACATGTATTTGTAAACATGCTGGAACATGCAGCTAAAACGGCAGCTTTTATAACATGCGGAGCTGTGCTTGGCGCTGCTGGTGTCCCTGTTGGGCAGGTCTTCTATGGACCCTATATTGGAGGAAAGGGATTGAAAAAAGTTGCCAGTGGACTCAAGGAAAGCACCGAACTTGTAAAAAAAAGAGATCTTTCGTCGAGAGAAAAAGAAAAACTGGTAGATAGTATGGCTCTTGCCTCTGTCGGAGTCGGTCTTGGAGCCCTGGGGTTATATACTGCAGGTGTTATTCCGAAAGCTGCTCTGCTGCCTTTCTTTATTGCTTCTCTTTCTATAAGAGGAGGTAAAGAAGTGGTTAAATATTTTATAAATAAAAAAGAACATAATGAATTTGCAAGAGAAGTAAAACAATTTGATAATATGAATATTACAGATAAATTAAATTATGTCAATAATTTAGAAGAGAGTAAAAAATATAACATATAAGGAGGTAATTTTATGAAAATTGGTTCAAGTTTTCAGGGACAGTCTATAGTAAAAGGAAATGGAACATCAAAAAAGGAGCTATCGGGCTCTACGTTCGGTTCAGATAAGGTATCGATAGGTAGTAATGATAACTATGATCAGATATTTGATCTGTCCAGACAAAAAGCAAGTGATAAAGATTGCGATCCCGCAGCCTGTCTTATGGGTTCCGAGACGGCCAAGGCAAGTGATAAAGATTGCGATCCCTTTGTCTGTCTTATGGGTTCCGAGACGGAAAAAGCAAGTGATAAAGATTGCGATCCCTTTGTCTGTCTTATGGGTTCCGATACAGCCAAGGCAAGTGATAAAGACGTAGACCCTGTAACCTGTCTTATGGGTGCCGATACAGCCAAGGCAAGTGATAAAGATGTAGATCCTGTAACCTGTCTTATGGGTGCCGATACAGCCAAAGCTTCTAATAAAGGTTTTTGGGGTATTGGCAGTCTTGAAATTTAGTTTTTATTTTCATCTCTCCCTCTGGAAAAGGGAGAGATGAAAAATTCCATAGATATTTTGTGTAATATTACCTGAGAATTTCGAAGAGGTTACACAAAAACTATGACATAGTCAAAATTTCTGGAGGAAATATAATGTTTGATAATGTTGGAATGTCTATTCAGGGAAAATTGAGAGCAGTAGGGAACTTTGCGAGAAGTTTCACTAAAAAGCACGATCCTGTTCTTGATTTGAAAGATGTTGTAATTACATCGGGAAATAATGTAAAGGAAAAGGACTGGACTGTTCTTGTTTATGGAGATGGCAGAAATAACCTGGCTCTTTCCAATAATATAGCAATAAATAAGCTGGAAAAAGCAGGTTCTGACGAACATGTTAATGTTCTGTTCCAGTCTACTCTTGAACCTTCATGGAGAGAAAGATTTGCCCCTGATATGGAAAGAACAAATACGAAACGCTATTATGTCAAACAGGATAATGACCCGAAGAAGATAAGTTCTCCTGTTGTAGAAGATTTAGGAGAAAGTGTTCCTCTTACTAAAGAAAGTCTTTCAGATTTTCTTTCATGGGGTATGAAAAATTTTCCTGCCAGGCATTATATGGTTATTATCAAAAAGCATGGTCTGGGTTTTGCCAGAGTAGATGATAGAGTACCTCTTTCTGCGAAAGAGCTGAAAGAAGTTCTGGAAGTAACAGAGAATAATACTGGAAAATCTGTAGATGTTCTTTCCTTTGACAGCTGTTCTATGGAGGATATGGAAGTAGGTTATGAAATTAAAGAACATACAAAGGTTATGACCGGGTCCCAGGAAGATATATATGCAATTGATTTTCCTTATGATACAATTCTGGATAAATTGAAGAAAAATGCGCCTGCTATTACCCCTTCTGAACTGGGAAAGGTAGTTGTTGATTCATATAGTGAAGCAGCTCCATATGGTATTCATACTGCAGTGTCCATGGATAAACTCAGGGAAACAGGGCAGGCTACGAGAGAACTTGTAGATGCTTTAATTAATGAGAAGGTACCCCGTGATGTTATATATACGGATATGTTAAAAACCTCTTCCATGGAACCTCAGGAAAGCAGACATTTTGCTTTTAATTTCAGAGATGAAGAAGGTTTCCTGAGAAATATTATCAATGATAATCATATTACTTCTGATAAGGTAAAAAATGCCGCAAAAAATCTCCTGGAAAAATTATCTGATTCTATCATATCACATAAGATAGGAGAGAGTAAAAGTAAAATAAAGGATGGAAAAGGCTTTAATCTTTATATTCCCTGGAAGGCTCCTGCAGAAGGATTGAAAGAAGGTTATGAGAAACTTCTATTTCAAAAAGACACTCACTGGATGGATCTCGTAGATTATGTATTTACTTCACAGGATGTGGTTCAATCCTTTGCAGATGAAATTGCATCTCCTGAACAAAAATTATCAGTAGCCCAGCAATTTGGGAAAACAGTTATTAGAAACTACAAAAAATATGTGTCACCCTATCTTGCTCTGGCATGTAAACATACACCGTCCTGTTCTCAATATGGCCGCGAAGCTATAGAAAAACATGGTCTTATTCAGGGCAGTAAAATGGCTTTCATGAGGATTCTCGGCTGTAATTCTGAAGCAGAGGGAAAATATGACCCTGTTCCTGATGTTCCTGAGGACGGTGTAGATGTTATCTGTAATATTGATTATGGTAATCCTCCACCTGGGTCAAAAGATGTGGAATTACCTGATATTCTTATAAGTCCTCCTGAAAAAGTTGAAAAATCCAGATTCAGAAAAGCAATAGAAAATATTACTATCTCAGGAAGCAGTGTTGCCGGTAAATTACTTGGAGGAGCAGTCGGCGCAGCGGTGGCTCTTCCTGTAGGTCTTGCTATGGGTGCTGTAATAGGCACTAAAATGGGCAAAAATACTATAAATGAAGAGCTTAATAAACCTTTACTTGAAAAATATCATCGCGACTCTGTAAGACAGTTTGTGAAGATAGAACAGGCCGTCGGTATGCCAGGTGCTATGACCTATAATACTATTAAAGATTTAACAGGTTCTTTTGAAATTACAGACAGTACTATAGAGAAACTTCAGGATATGTCCGGTTTTGAGTTTACTGATAAAGCCATAGAGTTTTTATCGGAAAAATTTACCGATAAATCCAAATTAGAATCTATTAAATCCCTGAAAGGCAAAAAGACTACAAAAGATAAATTACTGGATGGCATGAAAAAACTTGGATTTAATGATAAAGAGATAAATGATTTTCTCCTTGAAAATAATGAAGCATCACAGAAACTGTCTGAATTAAAGTCTCTTGAAGGTAAGCACTTTACAGCAAAAAAATTAGAAAATAAACTGGCAGAGATGAATTTTAATAAAGAGGAAATTAAACTGATTCTGCAACAGGCTGATTTTACTTATAGCAATACTATTGCAAGAACAGTAGGAGGTCTGGTCGGTTCTGTTTCTGGAACAATTATGGGGGCTATAGGCGGAGCAGTAGTAGGATTTCAGTGGGGCTCTAAATTCTCCGGCCTTTTTGCAAGGAATTATGTAAAGGAGAAATTCGGAGAACTTCCAAAACATCCAATAACTGAAAGTATACTTCAACGTGATTACAATGCAAGGACACTGTCTGTGTCCTGAAGCTTCTCTGAATCTTTGTAATTACGATAAAATTTAGATATTACTTTTTTAATTTTCCCTCCTTGAGGGAGGGACTAAGAACCTATCCGGAAAGTCATTAAATGCATTCCAGTGGTGAGGCTCTTCGCCCCATCTCCCAGATGGGGAGATGGAAATCATACAGAATTTTCTTATCTTAATGTCATTGCCCCTTATGGGCAGGAGCATTGACTTTGCAGTATTTCTCCTGTATCTTCTGATTATTCCTTAGTATTACAGGTTATGTCGAGGGCATGGTAGATGGTTGATATTTCATCTATAAAATCTGTTGAAGATTTAGCTTCTTCTTCTGTCTCTCCTGGAAAGCCAAACATAAAATTTAAGATAACCTTTATACCGGTTTTTTCGCAGTCTCCGAGGATTTTCTTTACTGCAGAAAGGGATATTCCTTTGTATTGGTAACACATTTATATAAAAAATAAAAATATACTAGCGAAGATAAGATTGGCTCTAAATTAATAAGTAAAAATAAATTTTTTATTCCCTTCCTTCCGGAATGCTGTAAATCTTGGTATAAAAATTGCAATCATGAATTGACTATATAAACATTAGAGAATATAATAAAATTGGTAGGAATAAATTGTATTTTACGGAAGTGAGTGAATTTCTTGGAAGTGCCTTTTCCGTTTCCCAGGATTACATATAAAGATATAATGGAAATCTTTATAATTGCCTTTTTTATATATCAACTCTTATTACTCATAAGAGGTACAAGGGCAATACAGATTCTTCAGGGAGTTGGAGTTCTCCTTCTTTTTCTCGGCGTATGTCATCTCTTTGTTATGAGAACCCTTTACTGGATGTTAGATAAGGTTATAGTCATGATATTCGTTGCAATTCCTATTGTATTTCAGCCGGAATTGCGAAGAGCTCTGGGACAGATAGGTAAAGGTGGAATCTTAGGTATGTTTACCAGCAGGGAAGAGGAGATTTCGAGCATGGTAGACGAGATTGTAGATGCATGTTTTCATATGTCCAGAAAGAAGGTAGGAGCTATTGTTGTAATAGAAAGAGATATAGGTCTTGAGGAATTTATGGAAACAGGTACTCAGCTGAATGCCTCAATCAGTTCAAGGTTGCTTCAAACTATTTTTTTCCATAATTCTCCTCTCCATGACGGAGCTGTTATAATAAAAGATAAGAGGGTATATTCTGCAGCCTGTTATCTTCCACTGACGGAAAATGCAGAAATAGACAGGGATCTCGGTACAAGACACAGAGCTGCTATTGGTATTACCGAACATACTGATGCTATTGCCGTAGTGGTATCGGAAGAAACGGGAAGCGTCTCTGTCTGTACCAATGGCCGCCTGAAATATAATATGAGCATGAAGGCTCTCTCACATCACCTTCGTGCACTATGTAATCCAAAGAAAAGAATTGAGAAGAGATTCCTTTTCTTCCCTGTAATAAAGCAGTTTACAGTGGAAACAGAAACTATAAAGGATTTGAAAGCTAAAATAGCGAGAACTTCTCTTTTGAAAGGTAAATTCATCCCGGGACAGGAAGAAAAAGATATGAAACTATATGAAGAAAATACTGTTACTCCTGTTATGGATAATATTGATAAAATAGATATAGTTGAGGAATTTGTAGAAGCAGAGAATATAGCAGAGAATATAAAAGAGACCATAGATCCAGAAGAAAGAGATTACAGCGAAGAGTTCATTACTGTTCCGTTACCACATCTGGAGGAATTGCAGGAAGAACCGAAAGAGGCGGAAAATCTGGTTCATGATGATGAATATCAGAAAAATCTGGATATGTCAGGAGAAATTTTGAATATAAAACAGGATTAAGGGGTTGTAAAAAATAACCTTATCATATTTATAATCGTAACGCGTAACGCGTGACGGGAGGACAAAAAACATAATTTGCCAGAGTTATTTTCTTACAGTCCCTGAGTAATTCTTTAGCTATTATTTAAGTAGTGAAGAGTGAAGGATGAAAAGAGTGTATAGTTTATGGTTGGTTAATTTTCAACTTTAAACTCTCAACTCTTAACTCTCAACAAATAATATGGGTATGACTAATTTTTTAAAAAAAGATATAAATTTGAAGATCCTCTCCCTTGTTTTTGCTATTTTTTTATGGGTCTATGTTTATTATAAAGATACACCGTTCCAGGAAAATCTGGCAGTTACGTCTTTTGTTGTTCCCATTGAAGTCAAAGGCCTTGCTTCTGATTTAACTGTTGTGGAAATGCAGGATGATGTGTTTGTCAAGGTGAGAGGTAACAAAGATATTATTTCCGATATGAAAGCAGGAGGTGTCCGTGCATCTGTAGATTTAAGCAATAAATCTACAGGTACATACAGAGTTCTCGTTCAGGCATCGAGCCTGGTAGAAGTAGTATCTGTAGAACCACAGGCAGTAGATATAAAGATTGATAAATTAATAGAGAAAACTGTAGATATAACCCTGGAATTCGAAGGAAAACCTAAAAGCGGATATGTTGTATCTGGAGAAAATGTAAAAATTCTTCCGGAAAGTGTAAGGGTTAAAGGGCCGGAAGGAACCATGGTCAATGTCAATAAAGTACTGGTAAAACCTGATATTTCCAATGCTGATTTAAGTCTGAAAAAGATGGAAGTGCCTTTGATTACTGACAGGCAGGGTAATCTTATATCCGGCCTGACTGTTAAGCCTTCGGAAGTTGAAGTCCGAATAGAGATTATTCCTGACAGGATCTATAGAACTGTACCTATAATACCGTCTATTACAGGCACTTTACCGGAAGGTTATGTAATTAAAGAGATTTCCCTCAGACATTCCACTGCAACAATTGAAATTACTTCGGAGGAAGGCAAGTCCGTTGAAAGTGTACGTACATCTCCCGTAGATATTGATAAAAAAACAGATGATTTTGCTGCAAAGGTATGGATTGTTCCTGTAAAAGGAATTAATATTATAAACAATACAGTTCAGATAGTAATTAGAATTGATAAAAAAGTTGCTTCAATTAAAACACCGGCAACTAAAACGAATTGAAAAGAGGAGTTTTTTAATGGGTAAATTATTCGGCACAGATGGTGTCAGAGGTATTGCAAATAAAGATTTAACGCCTGCTCTGGCTTTTAAACTTGCCAGGGTTTGCGGTTATATTCTTTCAGAAAAGAAAAAAAATGGTTCTCCTTATTTTATTATAGGGAAAGATACAAGAATATCATCAGATATGCTTGAACATGCTATTGTTTCAGGTTTATGTTCTGTCGGTGTATCTGCTCTTAAACTGGGAGTAGTGCCGACACCTGTTGTTTCTTTTTTGACTTCCCGTACGTCTGCCTGCGGCGGAGTAATGATTTCTGCATCTCACAATCCTTTCCCTGATAATGGCATAAAATTTTTCAGTTCCTGCGGTTTTAAACTTGAAGACAGAGAGGAAAATGAAATAGAAACTTTACTGGAGAAAATTGATGAATTACCTTTTCCTGAAGGAAAAGACCTTGGTAGAGTTCTGGAAGAAGATATACTCCATATTTATCTTTCTTCTGTTAAAGAGAATATTTTTAATTTATATGATGGTAGTCTGTTAAAAGGTTTGAAAATTGTAATTGATTGTGCCAACGGAGCTTCTTTTGTTGTTGCCCCGGCAATTTTAAAAGAACTCGGCGCAGATGTAATAGAAATGAATATTTCTCCCGATGGGATTAATATAAATGATAAATGTGGTTCTACCTGTGTAGAGAGTCTTTCTCAAAGAGTTGTTTATGAAGAGGCAGACACAGGGTTTGCCTTCGACGGCGATGGAGACAGAGTTATTTCGGTAGACAGGAATGGCCGTACTATAGATGGAGATAAGATGATGTTTATTATCGCTTCCTACTTAAAAGATAAAGGTATGCTTAAAAATAATCTCGTCGTATCTACGGTTATGAGTAATCTTGGTTTTGAACTTGCATTGAAGAAAAAATCCATTCAAATGGTGCGAACAAATGTGGGAGACAGGTATGTTCTGGAAGAAATGATTAAAAATGGCGGGATTCTTGGAGGAGAACAGTCAGGTCATATAATATTACTGGATTACAATAATACAGGTGACGGTCTTATTACGGCTCTTATGCTGTTGAAGGTTATGTTAGATACGGGGAAGCCTCTTGAAACACTCGGCTCGGAAGTAGTTAAATATCCTCAGATACTTGTAAATATACCTGTTATGGATAAAAATAGTTTCGGAAACGATCTTTATCTAAGGGAATTGATTGAAAAAGAAGAAAAAATTCTTTCCGGCAGAGGGAGAATACTTGTAAGGCCGTCTGGGACAGAACCTTTAGTAAGGGTCATGGTAGAGGCTTTAGATAAAGATGAAATGAACGATATGGCGGAAAGGATTTCATCTGAAATAAGGAAGAGATTGTGTTAATGGCGTGATGGGTGTTGGGTGTTTGGTGCCGGGTTAGAAAGCTTAAAGACCTGGAACCTGAAACCCGGAACACATAATCCGGAACATAAAATCCATAATACAAAGGAGTTGTTATTTTTGAAATACATTTTTATATTATTTATATGTTCTCTTTTTATGATTGTTAATATAACATTACCGGCTTTTTCTGAAGATAAAAATAAAGAGGCAGAAGGACATGCAATTCAGGGTCTTACTTTTATGCAGGGCGGCGATTTTGCTTCTGCAGAAAAAGAACTTCTGAGTGCCATAAAACTGGCTCCCAAAATTACAGATTACCGTAAAGCGCTGGGAATTGTTTACGAAAAATGGAATAAATATGACAGGGCAGTGGAACAGTATCAGGCAGCATTGAAATTAAAACCTGATGATAAGGAATTAAATTATAATCTTGGAAGGGTTCTCCAGTATGGTAAAAATAATCCGGAAAAGGCAAAACCATATTATGTAAAATATCTGAAATTAGACCCGAAGGGGAGTTTTGCAGAAGAAGTATATTTTTCTCTCGGAAAAATATACTGTGATGAGAAAAATTATGAAAAAGCATCGGCCCAGTATAAAGGTGCCATAGCATTAAAAGGGGCCAATCAGGGAATGGCTCATTATTATCTCGGCCTGTGTTATATAAAAATCAGTAAACCTGATCTGGCAGAAAAAGAAATGACTGAAGCTCTTAAAAGTTTTCCTTCAGAGGCCACTATTTATGGTACACTCGGTGAGATTTATATGAAAAAGAAAGATTTCCAGAAAGCCATAGATAATTATAAAAAAGCAACAGATTATGATAGTAATAACTATAAATATCATAAAGATCTCGGACTGGCTTATGAACGCAGGGGAGACCTTGAGCAGGCTCTTGAAGCATATAAATCAGCCATACTTGTCAATGATGCTGACAGTCAGGTTCACTATTTTGCAGGATGTATTTATGATAAAAAACATGATTATGAAAATGCTCTGGAACAGTTTAAGAAAGCTTCAGAACTGGAACCGAACAATAAAATTTATGCAGATACTGTTGCTAAAGCAGAAGCAAGAATTCCAAAAGCCACCCCCGCTCCGGAAGAAACACCGGCAACACCTGTTTCTGAAACTCCTGTTCCTGTGACTCCTTCACCGGTTTCAGACACAGCAGTCACTTTAACTATAAAAATACTTGAACCGAAAGATCTGTCTTCTGCCATATATGAATATAACGGTTCTAAAGTAAATATTACAGGTATTGCCACAGCACCTGCAGGGAGCGGTATAGTAGAGGTGCTTATTGATAATCAGCCGGCAGTTCTGTCAGTAGTAGATGAACAGTATTCAGGTGAAGTCCCTCAGGGAGGAAAATCTCTTTTATTTAAAGGAGAAGCCCTTCTGACACTGGGGGACAATCAGGTAAAAATTACTGCTATGGATAAAACAAGAAGC
>JBEHWP010000110.1:0-11555 GCA_040217665.1 Vulcanimicrobiota bacterium | reverse complement strand
TATAATACCATCAGGAGGCAAGTTCAAAAGAGTTATAATAGATTGAACTTAACGCCCTGCGGGCGAATTGTTTAAAGTTGAGGGTTGAAGGTTGAGAGTTGAATCAACCATAAACTCTCAACTCTCAACTCTCAACCATATAATAGTTTAACCGGAATGAAAATTCCTATACATTTAAATTATCCAGTGATTTCAGAAGATATTTTTTTGCCCTGTGTAAATAGGCTTTTATATTATTTTCATCTGTATTCATTAATGCAGCAATATCTTTATAATTAAGATCTTTTACGAAACGAAGGAACAGACAAGTTTTATAAGGTTCTTTCAGGGAATTAATTAAAGAATGAACGAACATTTTATCTTCTATAGTTTCTTTATAACCTGCTGCACTTATATCTACATTTAATTCTTCCAGGCTTATTTCATTATTTAATTTAGAATTCTTTGTTCTGTAGTCGTTCACTACATTCGCGGCAACCTTGAATAACCAGGAAGAAAAAGGCGTATTATCAAGAAAAGAATATGAATTCAAATATAACCATACGCGAAACAAAACATCCTGTAAAAGCTCTTCCCCTGTATCACGATTTCCCGTAATATGAAAAAAATATTTCAGCAGAGGTTTTTTATATGGCTTCATAAGGTTTTCAAAGGCCTCTGTATCCCCTTCTTTCAAAATTTTATCTATCATACTTTCTCTGTAAAAATTATTATCAGAAGAAGGAGAGAGGTATATATCCCTGAGATTTATCTCTCTTGCCTCATATCTTCCGCCCATATATCTGGAAAGGAATTTTTCGGCAATTGTATAAAATTTGAAACGATTTTCCTCTTTTATGATTTCATGTCCTTCATCAGGAAAAACTATATGTTCTACAGAAATACCTTTACTTTTCATAGTCTGTACAAGCCTGTAAGGTTCTGATGACGTAACTCTCGGACTGTTAAGACCATAGGCAATCAACAGAGGGCACTTTATCTGTTCGAGTCTGTAAACAGGAGAACGGCTAATCAGCAAATCCCTGTCTTTATCAATATCTCCTACTCTTTCGACAATCATTCTGTTTTGATGTTTCCAGTATTTCGGAAGGGACTGAAGCAATGTTACGAGATTACCGGGACATTGTATGGCTATGGCACAGCAAAATATATGAGGAGTAAACACCGCTCCCGCAAGGGCAGCATAACCTCCGTAGCCTTTCCCGTATATGGCAATCCTTGCAGGATCTGCTATCCCATTTTCTATAGCCCACTTAACACCGTCTATAAGGTCATCCTGCATTTTGCCGCCCCATTCTTTATTGCCTGCATTGAGAAATTCCCTGCCATACCCTGTAGAACCGCGGTAATTAATCTGCAAACAGGCATAGCCTCTACTGGCAAGCCATTGTGCCACAGGGTTATATTCCCATATATCCCTGTGCCATGGCCCCTGGTGTACAAGCAACACAAGAGGAAGTTTTTCTCTTTTTATTCCCACAGGACAGGTTATATATCCATGAATAGTCATGTTATCTCTGGAAGTAATGGTCACTTCTTCCACAGGTGCAAGAGTATAATTATTCAACTCCGGTTTATTATAAAATATAAAGGTTCCTTTTTTTAATTCTCTGTTAAAACTGTAATAGGATACGGGGCCATTATCATGTTCGAAAGCTATTATCCATGTTTTACCGTTGTCATCCTGGCTGATAACAGAAAAATCTCCGCTGTCAAGCTCTTTTATAGCTTTAAAATCTTCTTCCAGTGTTTTATTTATAATAATCCATTTTTTTCTGTATTCATAAAAAGCGACTGCATCTATTTCAGCGCCGTTCGGATTTATAAGAACAGTGGCATTTTCATATGGAGATACATTGTGATTGAACACATTTATACATAAATCGTATGTTTCATTGAAAGCTATAACTTCAACTCTCCCTGTTTTTATTTCTATCTTAATTATTCTGCCTGTCTCATAAGTCTGGCCGTCTGATATATATATATATTTATTATCCTCTGAAAAACAGAGAGGCTGGCTTAAAAATTTATCTTTTACAGTCCATACAGTCTTTTCCTGCAGGCCATTCTCTCCGAAAATCCTGACGGAAAGCTCTGTTTCACCGTTATCTTTTACAGATATTGTTCCACAGGCCATGAAATTGTTATCTATTAACCATGCAGCAACATTACCGGGATTTTTCTCTATAAGAGTTAATTCATTTGAATTCAGATTGACACGATATAAATCTGCAACTGCCATTTTATCTTTATATAAAGAAAATATTAATTCATCCGGAAAAAACTCTCTATTACAATGGATAATCCCGACTTTATCATTTTTATCAGGAGTCAATATGGTAACTTCCATATTTTCGACATTCAATTTATAAAGTGAAAAATTTTCATATCCTCTATCATTGTCCAGATAAACAATATATTTATTTGTAGCCCATATATAATAATGTATGCCTCTTTTTTTCAAATCCGTGATTATTCTGTCATCTTCTTTTCCGATAGTCTTAATACATAGATTCATCACATTATTTACAGGTGACAGGTATGCAAGCTTTTGACCGTCAGGTGATATTTTGGGATATTTTATCGACTCTCTGAAAAGCACTTCTCTCGGTATAATTTCAGGCAAATCGGACAGGTTGTTATGTGGTAAATTTAAATGAAAAATATGTTGCATATTTTATTGACTGATACCATGAAAGAGGTCTTCCGTACAGAGAGATAATATTTCTCTGACGTGAGACGCTTCTTTCCCGGATTTTCCTTTAAAAGCAAGGAGTTTATCTAAATTTTCTTCAGAACTGAACAGTTTCAGACATGGAAATATCTTTTCTTCCGGCATAGAAAATACGGCAGAAGCTATATCTTCCAAAGGCCGGCTCAAATACAGAGTATCAAAAATCTTACGTAAAAGATTTTTCATAAAATCAGATGGTTTATTTCTATCCTCTCTTTTTAACCATTCCAGGGATTTTCCGTATGAAATAAAGGCATGACCGTACATTTCAGCATCAAAATAACATTCTCCCTGTTCGTAAAAAACAAGGGAATTGGGATTTTTCTCTCCTTTCAATCTGTATCCGCAGGCTGCAAGATAATTTTCTCCGTATTTTCTGTAGAAATCCGTATGTGATAGATAGTATCCCAGTTCGAGAGCACTCATTTTTTTCTCCTGCCAGCCATATTGTAACAGTAAACGGGAACAGTCAATTGATTGCACCCAATATTCATCAGAAGAGAAAGATTTCCCTGTGTATTTCAAAAGGACAGATATCAAAAAACCGGCAATCCTGTTTTCCGGTTCTATTTTTAATATATCAATGGCACCTGCATAATCTCCTCTGCAGATTTTTTCTCCTGCTTTCAGGATTATCCTGTCAAAAGATTTCACGTAAAGAGATAAATCAACAGAAGGTGACATAAGTTTAAAATATGTTTCATAAAATTCTTTCAATATTTCCCATGAAATTTCATAATGATATTCAGGGGGGTTATAATCGGGAAAAAGAATCTGTAAAAATACGGACACAGGTTCAGGAAGATTATGGATGATAATGGCTATCTTCTCCCTGTCTGTAAGAGATTTGATAAATTTTTCCTTTTCATAAGTAAGATGTAATCTGTCTGGAGCAAGCCAGGCAGGTGAAGACAGAAGTCCGTCAGGGAAGTGACATTTCCCGAGTATAACAAGACTCTTGAAAATATTAAATAAAATTACTCTTCCATCGTCTGTAACGGATTTTTTTATTAACGGCTGAGACGTGACGTCTTTGAAAAAAGATACTGTATCATCCGGAAGAAGGGATATTACATGGTCATAAAGTTCATCAGGCGCTTCTTTAAAAGCTTCTGTAATTTCATTAATATCTGCAAAATCAAGAGCCGTAAGCCAGGCTTTCTTATTGAAAAACCTGAGATCGGAAAAAGCTGTATCAAGACAGCTGTGCCTCTTTGAAAGAAAAGAAGAAAAATCAAAATCTTTGATTATTCCTGCAAAAACAGAATAATCTACCTGAGAGAGAGATCCTTTAAAGACAGGTTCTTTTAATTTATTCTGCCATATAAAATAAAGTTTTGCCAGAGCCATGTTTTTTTCATCTATATATATGAGTTTTTCCAGAGCTTTTTCTGCTATTAAAGCCGTATCTCTGTTCTTCTGCCAGAGATCTCCCGTAACCTCAAGAACAGGTTCTATATTTAAAAGACTACCTCCCTTTTTCAAAATATATTGAAATATTTTCCACATACTGTCTGCAGGTATTCTGAGTGAGTCAAGTTTCTCAACACGGGAGGGACACTTTACCCTGGCACGGCCGAGTATATCATCTGCCTGATTTATATCAAGAAAGAAATGGGATTTTTTATATATTATTTCTTTAATATCATTTATAAATTTTCCGGCACATACAAAGGGTTCGTTCTTTTTTACTGTAAAGCCTTTGAGAGAAATCGAATAATCCTTTGAAGATATATGTTCCGAAAAAACTATGTCAGGTAAAACCAGACCTCTTTTTGCCATAAATTCTGTTTTCAAATCATAAAGATATTTTTTTAATTCATCGCTTTTTATTTTATCTATGGCCATATGTATTTCCATATGAGGAGGTAAGAGGTATTTGACATATGGTATGCCGGACACTTCAGGTAAAAAACCTGTGAATTTTTTATCATAATATTTAAAACAGAATTCTTTTAAATCATATTCGGAAACATTCAATTCTCTGAGAGGAAAAATATTGAGTAAAAATGGATTTTCTCGGAGTCCTTCCATGATTTTTTCATAAAATCTGTTATAATCATTTTTATGTTTCCCAATTATTCCTTCAATTATGTAAGTCCATGGAGAAGAATACATATTCTTTAACAGTGAAATTTCTTTTTCGGCTTTATCTATATCATCTTTTAAAATCATGGAGAATATATTGAGAAACATGTCCCATTTTTTCCCGATAAGACTGTCTTTGTGTTCGGAGGTCTCCCTTATACCCTCTGTTGAAAGCACTTTTATCCAGGGAAGTCTTTCTGTCATGTGTCTGAAAAGAGGAGCACAGTCAAAAGGCAATAAAACAAACAAATATTCATCTGCAGGAAAAGTATCCTTTATTTCCCATATTATTCTGCGAAATTTTCGCTGAACTTCATCGTCTGTTGATATATCAGGTTGAACATAAGTTATATTTTTCAGCAGATAATGTTCTTCCACGAGTTCTATTCCGGGATCAACATATTCTCTGCTTAAAATATGTACCGACGGGATTTTCCCTGCTGTGAGTTTCCTTATATGAGGCCTTATATCTCTTCCTGTAACAAGTACAGCTTCATGTTTATTTATTCCCATAAGAACAGAGAAATTTTCTATATAAGAAAGTAAAAATTTCTTCATTTCTTCCGGAATCTTTTCCTCAAAAAGATTATCCCAGAGAGACAGTTTTTTCAACTCTTCTTCAATGTCAGAAGGTAAGGTAAAACAATGAAGTTTTTTTCCTTCCGTATATTTATAACAGGAGAGAGGAGTAAAATGGTTTATTATATATTCCGTAATTACGTCACTGTCATCAGTTCTTGGCCATAACTGCAGTATTTCCGACAGAATCGATACAAGATCCCTTATATTAATCCCTTCGTACATGACGTTTCTTAAAACAGAATCTATCGTTTTTTCAGGAATATTTAACTCTTTGAGTCTTTTTATCAATAGAGGATGGGATTTATTGATTTCCTGAAGACATGATGAGAGATAATCTTCATTTATAAACACATAAAGATGTTTATAAATCACATCAATAATATGAGCAAGCAAAAGATCTTCTGCCTTTAAAACCATACCGCCCTGTTCAAGTATTTTATTTACTTCTTCTTCTTTAATCCATACAGAAGCAGTCCCATAAACTGGCTCAAAAAAATGTTCTCCTTCCAGAAGTCTTATATATTCATCGGAACCGGCTGCCAGAAGTTTATTTCCCATGAGCCTTCCACTGTTATGTCCCGGTTCTATAATATACTGCTGTGGATGGAGATGAGGTAAAACAGATACAGACAGTTCAGGAACTATGACTCCTTTTTGTTCAAAGACACTTCTTCTCAAACCTTCTACGGCTTTATTTATAAAAGGAACAAGCCATGTGAGCCCCACCCCTGTTTGTAAAGCAAAATGTTCCCGTAACGGAATATCTTCTGAAAAAACTTCTTTTTTAATCTCTTTGATATAATAATTATAAAAGAAATATTCAATTATATCTTTTTCCCTGCAACAGAGATTATCTTTATAATATCTCTTAAGTTCGGAAGAGGTAAAATAGAGATTCATAATTGACAGAACCGGTATTGAAACCTCTTCAGGAAGGGCCTTAAAGAGTATTAATAGTTCATCGTTTTTTAAACATGTCACTTCTTTTCCGGATGTTCCCGGAAAATGTTTTTCCATATAAGATTTTAAATCAAAGTTTAACTCTCTTATCCAGTAAGATACTTCATACAGGAGAGCTTCTATATTTTTTTCATGTAACAACATACCGGAAAAGGCCTTTCAATTTTCTTTTTTGTATTATAATTTAAAAGGAGATTTTTGGGAAGATCTTTAATATTTATATGATAATCATAACGCGTGACGGGAGGAAAACTTTTATTATATGCTTATGCCAAAGTCGGTAATTAGAGTGAAAAGTGAAAAAACAGGACATTACTTGATACTCACGACTCACCTGTATCATACATTTAATTTCTCCCGGAATTATTCATTCTCACAGGAAAGGAGGACTTTATGTCAAATTTAGTAGAGATAGTTATATTCGATGTTAAGCGGGGAAAAGAAAAAGATTTTGAAGAAAGGGGGAAAATATTTGCCGAATTTATAAAAAAACAGGAAGGATATATAAAGAGATGGTATTTCAGGGAGAAATTCCAGTCAGGACGATATATTCACTGTACTGAATACAGCAGCAGAGAAAGCGGCGAAAATATCATAGAAAAATATAAACAGGAAGTAGGGCTTGAAAAATTCAATAGTTTTTTTGCCATGCTCAGAAGAATGCCTGTCATAGAATGGCATGAAATCTGGCTTGAAGACTAAATTTTTGTATACATACCGGCCTGTGTTTCTTCCCGTCATGTGTCACTGGCCACGACAATCATAGTACAGAAAAAGCGGTGAGTAAAATATCATGAAAGTAATAAAAGTTACATCTTCTATTGCAGACAAAATAGCAGCAGTGGAAGCTGCTGTTTATCCCGGGCTATACAGACTCGGAGAAAAAGGTATCAGAGAAAATCTCTCCGAAATGGAGAAAAACAACTGTAATTTCAGCTGGGCAACAGTGGATAAAGAGGGAAATATAAATGCCTATATACTGGCATATCTTGATAATTCTCACAGGGAAGACGATGAACCGGTTGCTTACGTAGATGATATAGTCATAACAGAGAGTGCCAGAAAAACGTCTGTCTATTTTTTACTGAAAGCCATGATAGACGAATATACCGGCATGGGATTACCGAAACTTCCTATTGAAGGGGTCAGCAGAGAGAATGCCCATAAAATGTGGTCAAGACACGGCCATTCCAGGACTATTGCAAAACTCGGCTATCATATGACAGATTCTTTTACCTATTTCGATGAAGACATGGGCTGTGACCTTTACTGGGTAAGGTTTGAAGATATAAACAGCCATGACCGGTCCGGTCACAACGAAAAATGAGAATCTATCCCCCCGTAACGCGTAACGCGTTACGTGTTAAGATTCTCATATAAACAGTCACAGGAAAGGACAAAAAGATTCTTCGCGTCACGCGTCACGCGTCACGATTTCCATAACATATAATGAAAGTAGCAAGAGAAATAGTAGTTTTAAAACATGGCAAAGAAAAAATAATCTTTAATGCGGAACTGGTCAATCCCATATATTTTCCCCGGGGCGGTGGGAAAATTTTGAAGATTCTGAATGAACTTAAATCATCAGAACCTTTAACCTCTCCGCCACAGTTCTGCAGCAATGAATTATTTGATTTTCTGGCTTTTCATTCCCTTCTCCTTCCCGATGATACCGTTAAAACAGAACATAAATGCAATGAATGCGGCCAGTCACATTCGGGACAGAAGAGCCTCTATTTATTATTGAGCCATTCATGCAATCAGTCCTGTATATACTGTTTCAACGGTATCAATAGCTATCACAGAGACAGGCATATTATGATGACTGAAGAAACAGCATTCAGAGCCATAAAAAAAACATTTGCCACTGTCTCGGACAGACTGGAAATAGTATTTTTCGGCGGTGAACCACTTCTCAACTGGGAACTGGCAAAAAAAATCATAAATTACTGTGAAAAGAAAATTCTTCCGGGAAATAAGGATAAATCCATAGCCTATCATCTCACAACCAATCTCACCGTTTTCCCCGATGATCTTATAGAGACGGCAAAAAGATGTAAAATGACCTTTCTTGTTGACATTGACGGCCCTGAAGAAATTCATAATAAAACCAGACCTTTTATAGATGGAAGGGGCAGTTTTAAAATAACGTCAGAGAATATTCGTAAACTTGTAGAATCAGGCATAAAAGTTTCACTGAGGGCAACAATAACATCTCATAATGACAGTTTTATGATGGATATAGGGAGAACTCATAAAGAACTCGGAGGAGAAAGCTGTGCATTTGTCCCCCTCAACCCTGTGGATTCCGATAATAACATATTACCACTTTCACTCTGTCCGTCACCGAAAAAGTTTGCCGCAGGACTTAAAGAGGTATTTCATTCAAAAATCTGGCCAATAAAAGATTTATATCCCTTCAATGAATATATGGGAAGACTGCAACCTCTCTACAGAAACCAGTGGGGATGTGGTGCCCCTTTCGGCAACACCCCCGTAATTACGGCTTCAGGTGAGATTTTTTCCTGCATCTATCTTGTAGGGAATAAAAAATACCGGTTAGGTCATATCTTTTCAGACGATTATCCGTCAAAGGATGTAATATCTTATATGCTTGATACGGTAAATGTAAATAATCGGATTGATTGCAGAACATGCGGCTACAGATTTCTCTGCGGAGGAGGATGTCCTGTAGGAATTTTCTCTATAGAGGGAAACAGAAATGCCACTGCAGGTATAAAGAAATATGTTAAAAAAATGTCCTGTACCGTGAGTAAAACAGTACTGACAGAACTGCTATGGGATTTATGCAGTCGAAAAAAAATTTTTTAACAGGATTTATAAATTTTTCTCCTCATGATACCGATAATAATATATAAAGCCATATAATTTATAAGAGGTGAAGCAGCGTGTCCTTTAAATCAGCTCATGCTTTCCTGGAAAGGTTTGAAAGAGACAGGGAGTTTAAAGAAAAATTAGAAAGGGCTAAAGATAAAGATGAACTGTTGAAATTGATTAAAGAAGCAGGTTTCAATTTTACTTCCGAAGATGTAAAAGAAGCAACAAAAGAGCTGTCGGAAGAAGAACTGCAGAATATAGAAGGGGGAAGTTTGATGAACTTCCTTTTCAATACGGGAATATCTCTGACAGGATATAACATTCCCTGCTGAGAATTGCTTATATCCGGTTTTTTTCACAGGTCACAGTTCATGTCTGTGACCTGTGAAGTTTTTTCGGCATATATTATCTGTATTGACTTATTTTCCACTTTACGTTATGATTTTATCATCAAAAAATCAAGGAGGTACTGATATGTTTTTTAAAAAATTTCTATTCATCACATTAATATTATTTATAATAACAGCCAATCTACCTGCCAGAGCAGAAACTGCAGAAGGATGGTATCTCAGAGGACTCATTTTATATTCTCAGGGGATGGATAAATACGAACATGCCATAAAATGTTTTGACAGAGCTATTGAAGTCAAACCGGACTATATTGAAGCACTGGCAGCAAAAAGCCTCATACTGGCACAGCTTGACAGAACGGAAGAATCTATGAAATGTATAGACAGAATTTTAGAAATCCATCCGAAGACTGCAAGTGCATGGTATTGTAAAGGTCTGGCCGCTTATGATCAGGGTAAAAAAGATGAAGCAATCAAATTTTTCGATAAAGCACTGGAACTGGATCCTGAATATACAGGTGCCTGGATATATAAAGGATGGCTTCTGACAGTAAACGGAAATTACGAGGAAGGCATTAAATGTTATGATACGGCTATAAAACTCGAACCTGAAGTGGAATATGCCTGGTTTTTAAAGGGACTGATTCTTTCGGAACAGGGGAAATACGAAGAAGCACTTAAATGTATGGATAAAGCCATAGAGCTTAAACCGGATTCCATTGGTTTCAGCCACAATAAAGGACTCATCCTGGCAGGACAGGGAAAACATGAAGAAGCTATTACATGGTATGATAAAGATATAGCACGTAATGCAGAAATACCTGAATTATTCTGTGACAGAGGAATTTCTTTATATGAACTGAAAAAATATGATGAATCCATTAAATGGTTTGATAAAGCTTTAACACTTAACCGGGTATTTACAAAAGCATGGTTATATAAAGGAAAAGCTTTATATGAAGAGGGAAAGTATAAAGAAGCCATTGAATGTTATGATAAAATTCTGGAATCTTCTCCTGATGATATAGATGCGAAAAATGCCAGAGAAAAAGCCATGAAAGCTCTTGATAAATAGAACATAAGCCTGTTTTATTTCCCGACTTACAACAGGGAGGTGTCATATGTTTAAAAACATTTTTATATGTTTCCTGGCATTACTGATGTTAACAACAGAAGCCAGATGTTCATCTGTTATAGAAAGACAGAATAATTTTTTAACCTTATTACCTGCAGTGAGCGCCACTACAACAATTCCTGTAGACCCTAACGCTTCCTGTATCGATCCTGACAGCAGAAATGATCTGGGATCTATTTCGGGAGAGGTCATAATAAAGGAAAAATTCGATAGTGGTTCTGTGTCACTGTCAGAAAATTATCTGAATGAAGCCCGTATACCCAAAACAAGGGTTGTATCAACAGTACAGCTTACTTCCAGTGGAACCTTCACTTTTTCAAATCTTCCGCCGGGAGATTATCTGGTAGAACCGGGGTATGCAAATGCAGAAAATGGCCCTATAACCTACAATCCTGCCAGCGGTTATTATTATTTCGTTATAGTAAATAAATATACATGGAGCAGAAAAGTAATACTGGCTAAAGGTGAGCATTCGAAATTGACTTTCCCGGCAGAACAGGCAAAATACGATACATATAACCAGTATGTTTATTCATCAAACTACTATTCTACCAATCCCTATTCTCCATATGATGCGACACCGCAGCCGCCGGCTTACAACTATACTCCCTATTCACCATATAATGCTCAGACTCCGAATTACGCGCCCTATACGGCACCTGTACAAAATTACACGCCTTACACAGCACCTGTACAGAATTACACTCCCTATACTGCAGCCAACCCTCCCTATTCACCTTACACCACTCCTGCAACCAATTATACTCCCTTTGATAATACTGCTACTCCATATTCTCCTTTTAACTATCTGGATAATAAGTGAAACGTGAAAAGTGAAAAGTTATTCCTTCACTTTTCACTTTTCACT
>JBEHWP010000109.1:0-11578 GCA_040217665.1 Vulcanimicrobiota bacterium | reverse complement strand
CGTAGATTCTCAATCGAGTAAAATCAGAAGAGAGTATTTTCAAACTAATCATAAATTTCCTGCTTTCAATATTGAAAATATTATTCAGTGTCAGGGGCAGCCAATGATAAATATTATAAAATATATTTTGCAGGCAAGAAGCGCAGAATTTTCAATAAAGCCAAGAATTACAAGCATATTTCCTACTCTTGATGAAATAGCCCATGAAAAATTGACATTTGAAACTTCTCAAACTCCTTTACCTCTGGAATATTCAGAATTTGGTAAATATGAAATTCCTGAAAAATTCATGAATAGAAAGATTTTAATGTCGTCTTCGGGCGTGAGTAGGCGTAATGTTGTAAAAGTAAAATCTCCTTCTCGAATCTTAAACGTTCAAGCAAAACAAGTTACTACTATATACAGTGAAGTTCAGAAGGAAGTTCCCGTAGAACCGATTCCAAATACCTTCCCTTCTGGCCCTACCGGGTACGGCGGGCCGGGACTATTATGGAACGGTGCTTACAATTCTGCCGAACCTATTCTATCTTTATGGTGATAAAAATATGAATATTAGAACAGTAATAATAGAAAGAGAATATAACCCGACTAAAAATATAGACACAGAAGAAACTTGCAATTTTGGAGAATACGCTGTAGCTAATTCCATCGACGATATAACAATTATTAATGAAAAAATTACAGGTGGCGCAACGCCGATTATAAAAGGGTCACTTTATAAACCTTCTACCATAAACGGAATAAAAGTTTGTCGTGGTGTAAGTTTTTCTTATTCAATTATCAGTCAGCAAGTAGTTGTTTATGATGGGAATCATATTGGAGTTTTGCCGGGGTTGATTCAAGTGATTGGAGTAATTCCAGGTAGCATAAAAGCAAAGATAAATTATATGCAGTACGAAGAACCTATAAAAGATGAAATTCAATATAATACTTCCCCGCCGACCAATATCGATACTTCTCCTGTTGCCCCTGAGCCGATCGAAGGAGATAGTAATCAAGCAATAAAATATATAACAGAGATAGTTCCAATAACACAAGAAGAATGGATTTCAAGACAAATTATAAAAGGTGGAATAAACCGCAAAGTCAGAAATACATACAGTATAGACATACTTGGAGAAGGGGAAGATCTTGATCCTGAAGAGATAATAAATGATTTAATTCCTGATAATGATACAGCTGACCGTATTGGAAAACTTGCAATAATAAATTCCGAAAAAAATAAATCCGTAAGGGTATTTCCTCCTGTGGATTTTGACCTTGATTTACAGGCTCTCGTAGAGGTAAACTCCTCTTTCAATGGAGCTTCCTTTAAAGAAAGAATTGAAACTCAAACAATTTGCACTTACCCGGGTACGCCTTTAGCGGATAAATTTATAATTGGATTTTCCGGGAGGGGTAATTAAATATGAGCCAGGCACAGATAATTACAATTCAAAATGAGATAGCTCAGAAAAAAGTGGGAGAGAATAGAGAACTTATTCCCGGAAAAATTGCCTATGATTTTGGAGACGGGTATTACAACGTTGACGCAGATAAAACAGATCAGGAAGGGAATTCAGTTCCGCTTGTAAAAATCCCCCCTGCTCCTTCACAGATAATAACAAAATATAATGTTGGTGACTCTGTAACAGTTCTTCGGTACCAGGGAAAAGATTGTCAAACCGAAATTCTTGGGCTTTCAAATGTTACTTTCCCTGATGAAACTATATGCGATTTCTCTACTGCTCCAGTGGCAACAGGGACTATTTACCTGGGCTGTCCTGATAATGGCCTGATTAAAGTTTACTCTCTGAATGGCGCGCCGGGGACGGACATTTCACCTGAAGTAGCAGACGCTTATAATATTTGCACAGATAACACTTATTTATATTATAGTAGTAATTATGCTTACAGGGTATTCAAGATAAAATTAGACGGTAGTAATTACGCTGAAATTGTAAGTCAAAGCAGATACCATTCTTCTTACGGTATTGCAATTAATTCTGATAGCACGTATATCTATATAGCATATGATAAATACGGTGAAGAACTCGGAATTGCAAAAATAAACATTTCCACCGGAGAAGTGGAAGAAACAGAGATAACTGATGTTTCTTTCGACGAAATTGGAGATTTATGTGGAGACGGAGTTTATTTATATCTGCTTGGTCGCAACATGTGCGGTACGAGCAGGGTGGCTGTCTATGATTTTAATGTGAATTTTATTAGAGAAATGTATACTGACGGAGTTTATAATAAAATTGCTACAGATGGAACGAATATTTACCTTTCAAATTCTTCCGAAGTTGATATATATACTGTATCGGGAACTTTTATCACAAGTATTTCAGGAAGTGGTATACAGGCAGTAACAGTGAAGGATGGGAAAATATATATTGTAGCCGAGGAGAGCGGAGGAGGTGCAACGTAATGACTGGCGGTGGAACTATTGTAAAAGTAAAAATATATTCAATAGATGGGGTTTTTGAAAGCGAATTCGAGATAGAAGGCACAGTGGAAGATGCTGTGATAGTTTAAAGGGAGTGGTTTTAATGTCTGAATTTAACGGTGTAGATAAACCGGCAAATGTTCCTCTGGAAATCATCCAGGGAGCGAACTGGAGTAAAACTTTCAGGTTGAAAGATGAAAATAAAGTTGCTTTTGATTTGACCGGATATACCGCAAGAATGCAAATCCGTCGAACTCTTCAGAGTTCCGACGTAATAAAAGAGTTATCTACAGAGAACGGGAAAATTGCAATCCTGGGAAGTTCTGGAGAAATAACATTTTTACTCACCGCTCAGGATACTGTGTTAATGACGGGTAACGGGGTTTATGATGTAGATCTCATAAAAGATGAGAAAGTTTATACAATTTTTGGCGGAAAAATCATTGTAATTCCTCATGTAACGAGATGATATTATGATTTTAGAGAACATACAAAAAAACATAGCAGTTAAGCATGAAGAAAAAATAATCAATCTGATTGTGGAAGAAAAAACTTTTTCTCTGGAAACGGTTTTCGGAGGAAATGAAAATGTATCACACATTCAGGGTATACCTGTTGCCGGTGTAATTCCGGAGGAAAACCAGACCCTTGTTTTTGATGGCACTCAATGGATTCCGGCTTTCTTGAATAAACCTTATATTGCAACCCTTACTGAAGAAGATATTCAGAGAGGATACACTTATTTACCTACTGCTCTTGGGAATATCGGAGAAAAGAATTATATAGAGCTTATTCCTGAGGGTGCGCCCGTACAGGAATACGGGAAAGATTTTACTGTTATGAATTCGGATAATAATCAATATCTGGTAATTATCTGGACAAATTCAAAGCCAATAGTTGGAATTCTGCATCCGGTTTATCCGTCTGAAGGGATGGAAGATGTCCTGGATGCAGGAGATAAATTACAAATAAAATATAATAAGGAGTGACGATATGAGCACGAAAGCAATAGCAAAATGGATCGGAAATCTGGGAAATGCGATAGCTACAACCATAAACAAAATAACTATAACAGCACCGGAAAACGGAGCTACTCTTACAATTGCAGATGGCAAAACACTGACCGTCTCTAATGATGCAAACGTATCAGGAACAAATACAGGAGATCAGGATTTAAGCGGACTGTTAAAAACTGCAGACCTGGTTACTTCTGTCGGAGACCCGGGGAGTGACTCGAAAATTCCGTCTGAAAAAGCTGTTAGAAGTGCACTGAGCAGTGCTGGAAGTATTTCAAAACAGGAATCTCTTACGATTGCATCTGGGGATGTTACTGCCGGATGGAAAGCACTTGCCGGAAAATGCTCCGGTGCCGCAGGAGAAAAAACAAATGTAAGGTTGACACCTATGGGAGGGCCGGAACAGGAATATGGCGTTGATTTCACTGCTATGAATTTAGATGACAATTCAGCGACAGTTGTTATCTGGAAAACTTCAGGCGGTGTGACAGGAATAGTTACGCCGGTATATCCTTCGGCTGGCATGGCGGTTGATATTGAAGCGTCTGACATATTGCAGGTGTATTATGAGTAAGAAAATTCTTCCGAAATGGACAGCAGGTAATTTAGTTAAAATATGGTGTCCTGATGCACCGCCTGAAACTCCGTCAGCTTATGATGATGAATTTAACGACGAAGTTTTTGATATATCAAAATGGACAGAATATGATCCACAGGGTCGTCAAACTATTTCAGAAGAAAAATACGGATTAAATCTATTAATTCCAACGCCTCCAGCTATAGCAACAGGAAGCGTTACCGGGATATATCAATCTTTACCTGAAGGGGATTTCTCTATTAGCACAAAAGTTACAGCTTTATGTAAAAAAAGTGCTTATCATTTACCAGGCATTGCGTTATTTGAAGATGCTACGGACACCTCTAAAAAAATACTAAATTTCTGCTTGTATATAGCAAGCCCGACATCAACTAGACTATCATTATATTCTTATTCAAATTATTATACGGCATCTACAGATCCAATAAATCTGACTTTAGGTAATGAAGCAACAATGGGATATTTTAGAATTAGAAGAAATAGCACAACTTATTATTTCGATTTTTCGCAAGATGGAATAAGCTTTATAACTTACTATATTTATACTTCTTTTCCTTTTGCGCCGTCACATATGGGACTGGCGAGTGATGCTGTAAATTATAGCGGAGGACAACCCTCTTCAGTAAATTCTATATTTTCATTTTTTCGGTATATAAATAGTGATATAGGTGTAGCACCTATCAAAGGAAGACTTCTTAATGTAAAAACTTTTTAAAGAAGAGTGAAATTTTAAATACCCTTTAAATGGCCTTTAAACACCGTTTAAAGATTTTTAAAAATATTTGCTAATAAATCGCGAAGAGTAAAGTAAACAATTTATAAAAATTTATAACTGTAAGAAAGGAGTGATTACCAATGGGCGATGACAGCCTGAAAATTAAAGATATCTTCGACCAGATGAACGCCAATCAGAGAGATTTTATGGCCGTAATAGAAAAACTCTCTGAAGCTATTGACAGCCTGAGCGATAAGTTCGGAACGTTAAAAAAAGAAGTTAAAAACTGCAAAAGCTGCATGGTGAAAAATTATTCCCGTTATTTCGGAGCTCTGCTCCTGACTGTTATCATACTGGCCATAGGGAAAGAAGTCGCCTGGCCCGTATTGAGTAAATTATTTAAACTATAAGGAGGTGATAAAATATGATAAAAATTTACGAATGGAATGCCGAAACAGAAGAAAAAGAAGGGCAGAAAGAAGTTAAAATTTCTTTCAATATCCAGGGAGTCAACCAGCCTGAAAAATGTGTTCAGGTTTTTCAGTCCGGTAAAAATGCCATAGAAACCCTTCAATCATCGGAAGATATATCGTTCTTTGATTATTATTTCGTATTGTCCGGACTCATAGGAGTGGTAATCAAAGCCCTGAAAAAATCAAAATAAGGAGAATTACCATGGATTTATCGCAGTATTACAATCAAATGAGTGAATTGCCGGTAGAAGACATCAAATATCTGGTAATTCACCATTCCGCAACAAATCCGGATTTAGACATAGAAGATCTCCATCGGGAACATCTGGCAAACGGCTGGCTCTGTATTGGCTATCACGTCGTAATAAAAAAAGACGGAACTATTCAATACGGCAGACCCATGGACTCAGTGGGCGCACAGGTAGAAGGTTTTAATTCTTGCTCCCTGGGAGTCTGCTTAATCGGATATTTTCATAAAGACAGTATCAATAAAGGCCAATGGCCGGATAAACCGACTGACGCGCAATTAAAAAGCCTGGTAGAGGTTTTAGTAAACTGGAAAAGAAAAATCCCTCATGAAGTAAAGATTGTCGGCCACAGAGAACTGAATCCAACTGCCTGCCCTGGGGATGGGTTCACTCATTTGATGCTTGACGGGATAGCGAAGAAGGTCGATGCAATCCTGGAAGGAGAGAAACCTATCACAATAACACATTCTGATAAGAAATATAACGAACTGGTTTATAAGTATGCGAAGCAGTATAATCTCAGGCCAGAATTCGTTCATTCGATTATTCAGCAGGAGAGCAGTTACAATCCAAGGGCTATAAGCAAATCAAATGCAAAAGGATTAATGCAGCTCCTGCCTGCGACTTTCGCGGAAGTAGCGAAAAAGCTCTGTATTGAAAAAGCAGATATTTTCGACCCAGAAACGAATATTAGAGCGGGCTGTTATTACTTGGACTGGTGCAGGAAGAATATGAATTTAGAATGGGCCATGGCTTGCGGCTATAATCAGGGTATAGGAAATTTTAAAAAGGGGAGCATGCCGGTTGAAGGGTTGAAGTATGCGAATGAGGTCATGAAAAGAATTTACCCTTCTGTTTGAGAACGTAAACACTCCACTACATCCAGATTTGCGGCATAACTGGCAGGATATACACCGAATATAAGACCTAAAAAAAGAGAAAAAATCAAAGAAAAGGGCACAAGTAAAGGCCAATTTATATGCTCTGAAAGTCTTATGTTATAAAGGCCATATTTATTTATAACATGTATAAGACCATTTACTGAAGGATAGGCTATTAAAATACCTGTTAAACCTCCCATAATACATATAATGGAAGATTCAACAAGAAATTGTATCAAGATTTCCCTTCTTGTAGCTCCCAGGGATCTCCTGATGCCAATCTCAAGGGTCCTTTCATAAACAGAAACTATAAGGATGTTTATAATACCTGTGCCTGCAACAGACATAGTGAGTAATGCAATAACCAGTAAAACCATATTGGAAAATTTGACGGTTTCAGCTTTATCTCTGACTCCTTCTAAAGCGGATTCTATATTAAAATGAGCATATTTATATCCGTAATCAATCTTAAGAATTTCTCTTAACAGTTCTATAGCTTCTTCATCAGATTTCATGGAAGACATCTTAACTTCAATCCTTGTAAGAGTCCTGTCTCCTGTTATATTCATAAGAGTTGTAACAGGCATAACTATATCATTAATTCCAAAACCCTGGCCAAAAGGGTCAGGTTCCAGGACAGCTACAAGCTTTAAAGGTATATTTTCAATTGGCGTAGTCTCACCTAAAGGCTCTCTTGCATTCCAGAAACAATAGTAGAGAGGGTTGACGAAAATATCAGATTCCACCATTACACATACATAACCGGACATCATTACATCTTCTTTTGTAAAAAATCTGCCTTTTTTTATATTCTGAGTCAGGTTACCATCTACTGTCCCAATAATAGTTTCTCCGCTGCATGACGGTCTGGTGAATTTCCTTTTAGTTATTTTATAAGGAATAACAGTTATAACTCCGGGACAGTTAAGCTCTATGGTTTTACATGTATCATATTTAAGTTCTGTGCCGGGGAAAACCAGCAAATCAGGCTTTATTATATACCATCCTTCTCTGGTAAAATAGAAATTTCTTATAGTATCATAGGCACCAAGGCTTAAAGCAATGACCATTATTACTGAAGCAATACCAAGAGATAAGCCGAGAATACTTAAAAAAACTCTGAACTTATTACTTAAAAGGCCGTCTATAGCAAGATTAATATACTTCGAATAAAAATCCATAAATAGTTCACCATGCTTTAATAATAGTTCTTTTTAACCTTCACAGCCTGGCCGTCAGACAGGTCTCCTGTCCAGTCCATGATAATCTCCTTATCAGGTAAATTGCCGGTTAATTCAATATAATACATATTTGATATACCTGTTTTAACTTCAATCTTTTTAGCTTTTCCATTATCATAAAGAAAAATAAAAGCTTTATCCCCTTCTTTTACTATTGCACGTGTATTAATTGCATGAACATTTTCTTTGATCTTATCAACAAATTCAAGGTCCATTGACATACCGGGCCTTAAATTCAATTTCTTCACGGACATATTTAAAAGCATATCAATTTCTTTTTGCGAAAAATTCAACTCTTTCAATTTAGCTGTAAGGTCTTTTCCTGAAAAACTATGATTGAACATAATAGAAGACGGATTAACGACCTTTTCTTCCAGAACTATCTGAATATCCCTGTCGTTGAGACCTATCTGTTTGAAAATATCGGAAATTTCCTTTTTATCACAATGAATCCTTGTCTGTTTCAAAGATTTTACAGCCTTTATCTTTTCAGGAGATAATCTGCCGGTCAATCTTTTTATAAAGAAGGTATCTCTTATGTCAAACCATCCGCCAAGTAATGTTAATTTATCTTCTGAAATCTTATGTTTTACGGCAGAATAATTCATATTATAAATGTAAGGTGAAAAATCGATAAATACTTCAAATGTTATTTTACTTTCATCCTCCCTCTGTCCCGGCTGGCCCATAGGAGCAATAGAGGTAACATAACCTTTGAGGGAATTATATCTGTATATGCCGTTTCCATAGATTAAAACCTCCTGACCTTCATGGACAGAAGCAATATCACCCTGATTTACAGATGCTTTTATTTTTAATGAAGAGAAATCAGATACAATAAAAAACCTGCTCCCTTCCTGAAGCTGTTTGCCCGGTTTCACTTCTTTATCTGAGAGGGCAACTTTACCGTCAATAGGACTTATTATCTGAAGAGTAGAATATTTTTCTTCTCCTTTATGAAAATTCTCCTCTGCAAGAGCAAGTTTCGCTCTGGCTATTTCTATATCTGAAGAGATACTGTTTCCTGGATTTGATACAGTGAATAATTTTTCAGAAGTATCAAATTTTTTTCTGTATGCAGCAATTTTTTTCTTATCAAGTTCTTCACTGCGGTAAGCCTCTGTTCTGGCATTTTCCAGCATTTCCTTACATTCTTCTACTTTCAGAACTGCTGCCTGCAAATCCTGTGTGTTTTTTATCTTTATTTTATCAAAATTCTCTTTTGCATAGGAAGATTTCAGCCTGGCCCTGTTATAAGCGTTAACTCCGTCTTCAAGCTGCTTTTGAGAAGTAATCTTTGCTGAAAACAGTTCCTTCAGTCTCGTAAGATCATTTTCTGCTTCTTTTTCTGTCATTTCTGCCTCTGTAAGCTTTAATTCAGCCTGATCCTCAATAGAACTAAGATCTTCCTGCAGTATTTGAAGGGCATTTTCAGCTTCCTGTAAAGAAGTCATAGATTTTTTTATTTCTTCTTCTACTTTCTCTCTGTTAGCTCTGGCATCGGATTCAATCTGTATTAACTGTGTTCTTGCTTCTTCAAGAGATGCTTCTGCCTGAAGTTCTGCCATTCGTCCCTTCTGAGCTTCTATCTTTTCATTCTCCAGAAGCTTCTTTACATTCATTTGAGCTTCTCTTAACTGGTTCCTGCAATCATTAAATTCTTTGGATATTTCAAAATTTTTAATTACAGCCATTATCTGCCCTTTTTTAACTGTATCACTTTCAGAGATAAGGATCTTATCAACCACACCGGATGTTTCCGAAAAAACCTCTCTCTCTACAGAAGGTTTTATAGTACCTGTTACCCATACAGTAGAAACTTCAAGCCTGTCCAGTAAACGCAGATTGCCTGTAACTACTTCTTTCACTGAAGAAGATACATGTTTACCGGAAAATTTCCATATTATAAGTAAAAAAATTATTACAACGAGTATAATAAAAAACATCTTAAATCTTTTCAACATAATAATGTCCATTCCAGTTATTGTATTTTTTAACCACAAAATACTATTTTAATAATATAAAGTATGTTATATATAATATTGTATTATATCTAATAAATAAGCCAATGTCAATAATCACATGTAATTATTGAAAAAAAGTCAGGATTCTGGTAAGATAATAAGATGAGTGAAGAGTTAAGTGTGAGCAGGGGCATTTTATTAAACGCCTCGAGGTGAAGAGTGAAGGGAATATCTATGAATGAAACTGGTTCATGGAATAATAACAGAATAAAATCAGACAACCTCCATCTGTATGGTCTTATGGTGGAATTAATCATTGAGCATGAAGGTCACATAAATGAAAAGCAGAGAAAAATACTGAATAAAAAGATTGAAGAATGGCAGTTAAGCACATCTGAAGCACATGCTATAGAAGAAGAAAAAGGAAAGAAAAAAAGATTATATAAAGAGCTCAAGGATATTATTGCTTCTGCCGGAACATTTATAAAAAAAGAAAAATCATCACCATCTCCAGGCCAAAATTTGAACAACAGTTCATATAATCCTATCAGCACAGAGAAACATAAGGAAGCACTGGAATACATAGACAAAATGCTTAATATTAATCCCGGTGATTTAAATGCTTTAACAGGTAAAGGTATTATACTCTTTAACCTGGAAAAATATGACGAAGCTATGAAATATTATGATGAAATCCTGAATATAGATGAACAGAATGATTTTATATGGACAAACAAAGGAGACATTTTCAGAAAACAGGAAAAATACGAAGAAGCCATTAAATGTTACGATAAAGCAATAGAAGTAAATCCCCGGTGTTATATTGCCTGGAACAATAAAGGTGTCATTTCTCATAATCTAAAAAAATATGAAGAAGCTTTAGATTTTTACAACAGGGCTCTGGAAATTGAAAAAGATGATCCTGTTATATGGCAGAATAAAGGAGATGCTTTAAGGCATAGTGAGAAATATATTGAAGCTGAAGAGTGCTACAATAAAGCACTGTCCATAAATCCTCTCTATTATGTTACCTGGAATAACCTGGGAGTAAATGCATATAATCAGTGTAAATACAATAAAGCTATAGAATGTTACAATAAAGCACTGGAGATCAATAAAAATGACCCTGTTGTATGGCAGAATAAAGGAGATGCTTTAAAAAACCTTGAAGATTATACAGAAGCTCTCACATGTTACGATAAAGCGTTAAAGCTCAGTCCTGAAAATCATATTTTATGGAGTAAAAAAAGTGATATATTGAAATATCTGGAAAAATATGAAGAAGCTATGGAATGCTGTGAAGAAATTCTTAAAATTATGCCTGACGATTACCTGGCCTGGAACTACAAAGGAATAATATGTCATAATCAGGAAAAATATGAAGAAGCCATTAAATACTATGATATAGCTCTAAAAATAAATGAAAATGATTATACGTTATGGCAAAATAAAGGTGATGCTCTGAGACATGAATGTAAATATGAAGAAGCTCTGGAATGTTATGACAGAGTAATTTCAATAAATCCTGATTATTACCTGGCATGGCATAATAAAGGCGTCATATTCCACAGGCAATCAAACTTCATGGAAGCCCTTAAATATTATGACTATGCTTTAAAATTAAATCAACACGATTATATTATATGGCAGAACAGAGGAGATGTATTGAATAAACAGGGAAAATATCAGGAAGCCCTGAAATGTTACGATAAAGTTCTGGAACTGGATAAAAACTATTATCCTGCATGGAATGACAGGGGAATAATATTACATAATCTCGGAAAATATGAAGAAGCTATACAATGTTACAATAAAGCCCTTGAACTCAAAGAAAACGATCAGGCGATACTAAAAAATAGAGAAGACTCGTTAAAACAGCAAAAAATATACAATCATGGTAAAAAAACAGCTGACACATTTACAGGTGTCATTAAAACAATGATCAAGATGTTATTACGGGGTTTTTTTGGCATATAAAAAACGTAACGCGTGACGCGTGACGCGTGACGCG
>JBEHWP010000108.1:0-11603 GCA_040217665.1 Vulcanimicrobiota bacterium | reverse complement strand
CCAGAAACAGGTTATGCCATACATAAGTAAGCCCCGGATATAAGGTTTTCGGTCTGAAGTGTTCAATGGTCTGATGGGATGAAACTCCCAGGGGATAACTGTCACAGAAGGAGCAGTGATTGTCAGTTATTTTCTCTAATTCACGGCGCAGTGGTATATTTACAGGTTTTCCTTTATAACTTTTCCAGTTAAAAGCAATTCCTTTATCTTTAGACTTTTTATATTCTCTGCCCCATTTTTTATAATTATCTTTAAGAAAGTCCGGTGCCGGCGGTCTGTCGATTTTTCTCACAGAAGCACCTCTTTACCTGTTATCCTTGAGAATTGCCTTAATTCCCTCCCAATAATATCTCTCACTTCAACACTTTTCTCTGCAAGTTCTCTGGCCAGAGCAACAAATTCATCGTAATTATGCATATTTCCGTTCAACAATTCGGATCTTAAATTATAAAATCGATCCAGCTGACATTCTGTCTCCACATCAAAATATTCGTCTATACCGAAAATATTGTCTATTATAGAAGGATAACTTTTTCCCGCCTGTGTTTCTATTCTTTCTTTAAGCACACCGGCACCGTTTTCTATATCCAGTTTATAGATCCATGCATGTTCGACAGAACCTGCAACAAAAGGAGAATGAGTGGCAATAAATATCTGGGCATTTTTAAAGAGTTTCTGAATAACAGGCAGGATCTTTCTCTGCCAGGCAGGATGAAGGTGTACTTCTATTTCATCCAGAAATAATATTAAATTTCTGTCCAGTATGTCCATATCATCTTTCCAGGGAACTCTGTCCAGAAGTATTAAAAGATCTGCAATCCAGCTTATAATAGATTTCAAACCGTCAGGGAGTAAGTCAAATTCAAGTTCGTCTTTATTGATTTTAATCTTTACTTCCATTGTTTTGTAATGGAATATGAATTTCACTTCACAACCTGTAATCTGTTCAATGGAAGATTCAATTTTTTTTATGGATTCTTCATATTTTTTTGCATCTTCGGTTTTACCTTCCTGATAGGAAAAGGCTATCTTTGCTTTTGTATTTGCAATCCATTGAAGTATTAACCGTGAATCAGTTGGTCTGTCAAATCTCAGGGTGGAACTCAGGGGATGTTCATTAATTTCTTTAATAGATTCTATTTTTTCTGACGTAATAGTACGGTACCCTGAATAACCTACAAAAAGGAAATCCAGAGGTTCTTTATTAATATCTTTCTGGCGTGTATGAATCTGCCAGTACATTTTTATTTCATTTGTATCATTACTTCTTTCATGAGAGTGTAACGTCACTGCAAAGGGTGTTTTATCTTTCTGCTCATAATGAACGGATATATAACTGTTTTCATTCCTGAATCGCTTAATTATGGAGTAATCATCTATAGCCCCTGACAGGGCATAAAGGATTGTGCTTTTTCCTGTGCCGTTAATTCCTGTAAGGATATGTATATCGGCCAGGTCTGCCCTGAGTTTCCGGCCGAATTCGATTACGAGATGGTCAAATACTCCTATATCTTTCAATTCCAGTTTTGAGATGTGCATAAAATCCCCCTGATTTTTTTCTTTTTATTATATCATCACATAAAAATCTTTCAATTTAATTATGGCAAAAAATGAGGCATTTCTTTAATATTTTCCAGACATTCTTCCAGAGATAAATCTTCGAAGAGTTCAGACCATTGCTCTGTATGTCTCATATAAGACAGGTTGAATTTATTGTTACTCATATATTGTAAACGGGCAAATTTAACTTCAAAAGATGGGCTGATGGCATTAGGAGAAGGTGAATTATATATTGCAATAAAGTAGAAATAACACTGATGCCATTTACTGTATATATCTGCGAGATAATTATACTCTTTATTCCGGGGTGGTGGTTTGATGTGCAATGGTTTTAATACTGTTTCAATAAATCCATCGCATATCTTCTTTACCTCTATTTTAGTTTTACCAGGAACTTTTGCTTTTTCAGGTTTCGGTGGAGCAAACATCCAGACTTTCTTTTTACTCATACTAATTATCCTTTCTTTGTTATTGTATCATCACTGAACATTTTTAATGTTCTATTATTTTTATATTATTCCTGTTCAGAAAATACTTACCCTTTCTTAATATAAATAAAAATACTCTTTCTCTAAAAAAACAACTTATCATAACTTGCTTTCCCATAAAAAACCTGTATAATTTTAATAAAATATGTAAATAGTAGATACACTACGAGAAAATATGGAGATTTTTCAAGTTGGGTAAGAGTTACAAATGGAAAAGATTCTGGTGTCCGAGGGAAGGAAATCTAAACCTATCTGATGGTGGTTATTTATATGATCCAGATTCAGAGTGGGGGAAAATTTACAATCCCGATATTGTTTCATTTGAAGCAATAATTGACGTTCCTTGTCTGGTACTAATTGGAGAGCCGGGAATCGGGAAAAGCCATTCTATTCTGGAAAAACACAGAGAGTTAGAAAAACTGGGTACCAATACTCTTTTATTTGAACTTCGTTCCTATGGTGAAGATCTATTTAAAGATGAAAAATTCCTTTCATGGGTAGAAAATAAATATAATTTTCATCTGTTTATAGATGATCTGGATGAATGTATGTTAAGGATAAATAATATACCAGATATTTTATGCAGAAAATTCAAAGAATATAAAGAATATCACAACCATCTCCCTAAACTTCGTATTGCCTGCCGGACAGGAGTGTGGCCGGATAATCTGGAAGAAGGTTTAACAGAACTATGGGGTAAAGATAATGTAAAAGTATATGAATTGGCACCACTTCGTCGAATTGATGTTATAGAAGCAGCAAAATATAATGAGTTAGAACCCGACACATTCTTAAGACAAATACAAGAAAAAGAAGCTGTTCCACTGGCAATTAAACCGATTACACTCAATTTTTTATTAAATACTTACCTGAAAGATAAACAATTACCGGCTAATAAAACAGAACTTTATACAAAAGGTTGTCGTTTACTCTGTGAAGAGCAAAATAAAAGACGTCGTGGCGCCAATGTGAAGGGTAAATTTCCTGTAGATCATCGAATGATAATTGCCGGTCGTATTGCCACTGTAATGACTTTTGCCAATAAAGATGCAATATGGACTGAAACTGATCAGGGTAATATTCCTGAAACAGATGTAAAGATAGAACAGTTATGTAAAGGCTCAGAATTTATAGATAAACAGATAATAGTAACAGAAAGTATTATTGATGAAACATTAAAAATCACAGGATTATTTTCATCCCGTGGAGTCAATCGTACAGGCTGGAGTCATCAAACTTACAAGGAATTCCTTGCTGCATGGTATCTTGACCAGCATAAATTATCACTGGCTCAAATAAAAAGTTTATTAATTCATCCTGAAGGTAAAGTCGTTCCTCAATTATATGAAACTGCAGCATGGTTAGCCGGTATGAATGATGACGTATTTAAAGAAATCACAAAGATAGAACCTGAAATATTATTAAGAGGTGATTTAACAAAATTAAAAGAGAAAGACCGGAAAGAACTGGTATCCATCTTACTAACACTATATGAAGAAGAAAAGCTTTTATACGATATATGGCTCAGTGGGTATTACAGAAAATTATTTCATTCTTCTATGGAAGAACAACTAAAACCTTATCTCTGTGATAAAAACAAAAATCCTGCTGTAATAAAAGCAGCAATAAACATGGCACGAGAATGTAACTTGATAATACTCCAGAATGAACTTGCATATATAGCTCTGGATAAGAGTCAAACAGAAGTAATTAGAGTAGAAGCGACCAGAGCAATTAGTCAGTTTGCCAAGAAGGGTAAACTTGATGATAAAGTAAAGAGCAAATTAAAAATCCTGGCTACAGGACAAGGGGAAGATGACTCTTTCGACCAGTTAAAAGGTTATAGTCTTATGGCATTATGGCCTAAATATATGAGAGCTGAAGAATTATTTAAGAATCTGACACAACCAAAATATAAACCGTTTTTAGGACCTTATCAAATGTTCATTTCCAGAGGCATTATTATACATCTGCAAGAAACAGACCTGCCGACAGCACTTCAATGGCTAAAAAAGCAAACATCAGAACATATTAGTGACTATGAATTTAAACAGCTTTCGGATTCTATTATATTAAAAACGTTAGACTATCTTAACAACCAAAATATTATGGAAGCTTTTGCAGAATTTATTATAGACAGGTTAAAAAATTGTCATAGTATTATAGGGCAAGATGCTATTTCAAAATTTAAAAGCAAATTGGATAGTGGAAAACGCCGGCAATTAGTTGAAACAATATTAAATATGCTTTCAGACCTTGAAAAAGAATTAAGAAAAATTTATGCTGATGATATAGTTATAAATAGTGATTTTACCTGGTTAGTAGAAAAGTTTAAATCGGAAAAATCAAGAGAAAAGCAAGAAAATCTGGCAGAATTAATATATATGACCTTTTATATGGGTAATACAGGACAAATTAAAGATATATTGCGCCTGAGTCAGACCAGTGAAATTATATTTAACAAATTTAGCATATGGCTTAAACCTGTTGATTTAAACTCACCTGAAGCTGAAAAAATGAAAGAAAATTATCTGTGGTGGCAGAAAAGAGAAATTAAAAAACAGGAAAAACCTCTTTTATCCCCAACTCCTGTAGAAAGAATTGGATCGTGTTTAAAAAACTTTGAAAAAGATGATTTAAATGCCTGGTGGCAACTCAACAGAGAAATGACTCTAAAACCGGATAGCACACATTATATGGGTGATGGATATTCTGATCTTAGGACACTTCCAGGGTGGGAAATGGCAGATGAAATAACCAGAAAAAGGATTATAGAAGCCGCTAAGATTTATATTTTGTCTCAAGATCCTGAAACAGAGATATGGTTTAACAAAAATATCATTTACCGACCAGCATATGCAGGTTACAGAGCTTTGATACTTTTATTTCATGAAAATCCAGAGTATCTCTATACGCTTCCCGTCGAAGTATGGAAGAAATGGTCATCTATTATTATTTCTTATCCTTATTATGATTATCCAATCCCTATTTCACCGCAAGGTCAGGATTCCAATTATAATATTAATGATAAAGACGTTCATTGTGAAATAGTAAAACTGGCTTATCAATATGCGCCAGATGATATTTTAAAATACTTATTTTCTATGATTGATCAGCAAAACAAGGAATTAGCACATTACCGTTTTATAGAGAAAATAGTGACTATCTGGAATAATGGAAATTTTTATCTGACTTTTTTCAATCATCTATTATTACATAAAGATTCCAAATTCATTACGATAAAAATGTTACCTCCCACAGAATTTACAATATATATATCTATTTTTCTTACTTCTCTTCAAGAATCTCCTCATAAAAATTTTATAGTTTCTAATTTTCTCGATAAAATCAAATATTGCTGGCATGATAAATATCTGAAAAATGCTCTATTAGAAAAAGCAAAAGATAAAAGTTTAGAACAGGAAACTCTAGCTGACTTACTGACTGAGCTACTTAAAAATAATGTTGAAGGAACGAGAGAATTCGCAGAAACACTTATCTCACCACTACCTTCTGAGTCCCTGGAGTATTCCAAATCAATTGCTGCTGCAGGTCGTCTTATGTTGCACACAGACGATGCCGGATGGCCGGTAGTATGGCCTGCTATTAAAGAAAATCCTGAATATGGCAGAGAAGTAATGTTTTCTTTTTTACGTAACCATGGAAGCCATGAAAGCAGTCTTTTCCATAAACTCAGAGAAATAGAATTAGCCAAACTTTATGTATGGATTTCCCGTGAGTATCCTCATTCAGAAGATCTTAAACATGAAGGCGTGTTTACCCCGGTATTCAGAGATGATATAGCCTACTGGAGAGATTCAATATTATATTATCTTGAAAATTGCGGTAAACCTGAAGCATGTAATGCAATACAATATATTATAAATGAATTACCGGCCTTACAATGGATGCCACAAATATTATTTAACACAAAAAAGAATGTCCGCCGTAATAACTGGAACCCACCAGAACCAGAAGAAATTTTAGAATTATGCAGTAATAAAGAAAAACGCCTTATTCTGAGCGGAGACCAATTACTTGATGTTTTAATGGAATCATTAGAACGTTTTCAAATAAAACTACAGGATGAAACACCTGCAGCAATTGATCTATGGAATGAATGTAAAACAGGCAAAAATAAATATACATATACGCCAAAACAGGAAAACAGACTATCAGATTACATAAAAAGATATTTTAAAGATGATCTTAAAGAAAAGAAGATTATACTCAACCGGGAAGTGGAAATTCGGGCCGGTTATGGAGAAGGTCATGGAGAAGAAACAGACATACATGTAGATACTTTTAATGAAGATGAGCCCATAAATGCCATAATTGAAGTAAAAGGTTGTTGGAATAAAGGATTATTTAAAGATATAGAAAAGCAACTTGTAAAACGTTATTTAGAAAACAATCAGTGCCGGCATGGATTATATCTGGTAATATGGTTTAACTGTCTTCAGTGGGATAAAAATGACAATAGAAGAAAAAAAGCTTATGAAAAAAAACGCAATAATATAGAAAAACTTCTGGAAGATTTGAAAAAACAGGCAAAAAACTTATCTCAGGAAGGTTTACATATTGAAGCGTTTGTTATCAATGCATCACTTCATCATAAGGAGGAAATACAATGAAAAAGAACTTCAAGAAAATATATCAATTCAAAATCACACTTCGTGATATCAAACCGCCAATCTGGAGGAGAATACAGGTTCCCGAAACCTACACCTTCTATGACCTCCATGTGGCCATTCAGGACTCAATGGGCTGGCATGATTATCATCTTCATCAATTCGAAATTTTAGATCCTTCCAGAGGTAAAAAAGTCTTAATAGGAATTCCTGATGAGGAATACGACTGCTTCACAAAAGTCCTCCTGGATTGGAAACAGAAAATTTCCCGTTATTTTTCTATGGAAAACTCTAAGGCAGATTATGAATATGATTTCGGAGACGGCTGGGAACACATTATAAAACTGGAGAAAATTCTTCCACGGGACGAAGCCATTACCTATCCGGTATGTATCGCAGGAAAAAGAAAATGTCCTCCCGAAGACTGCGGAAGCACGCCCGGCTATGAAAACATCCTCAGATTGATGAATAATCCTGAAGATGAAGAATATGAAAGCATGATAGAATGGCTCGGAGGAAGATTTGATCCCGAAGATTTTAATTTTAAAGATGTAACCTTCGATGATCCTGATGAAAGATTAAAAATGGCTATGGAGGATTAAAAGCATCTCTATACAAATACAGAAACTTCTCATAGGAAATGATTGATTTTCTGAAAATTCAAATTCAGGAGAAAACTTTATTAATAAATAATTTATGTTTCTCCTGACCATTTGATAACATCTTCCAGGCTCATATCTTTGACCAGTTCATCTCTTATTTTTAAATAATCTCTGCCGTCATTGTTAGGACGCTGCAAACGTAAATATCTGATATATCCGGCAATGCCAAGTTCTTTTATAATAGCCTTATTCCCCTTTTCAATAATTTCACTATCAGTTAATTCCTTTTCCGGCAACATATTTCATCCCCCTTTTCTATATAAAATCCAGCGGATTAATTACTTTTATCGAACCTATTATATCTTTCAGTTTTTCTTTATTATTATTTATTGTTTTTATGAATCTGTCATCACATGTAATAAAGCAATCACAATTACCATATACGGCACAGGCCAGATGTAAAGAGTCCAGGGCTTTAGCATTAGAATTCTCCATTATTTTTCCGGCTATATCCTCAATTTTTTTATCTCTTTGAATATATACACTGCATGACATAGACGCAATCGTCTTAATGTCTTCTTTTATATCCTGAGACGGTTTGGCCATATTTTCTCTTTCAAGGATATATGACCAGCATAATTTATAATTCCACTTTTCTATAATTTTAAAAATAAGTTCTATCGTTTTTGTCTCATTGTTTATTCCGGGTTGACTTTGATCGTCAAATACTCTGTAATATACATTCATATCCAGATATAAAATCATTCTAAAGTCCTCTATAACTAATATTTCTTTAAATTTATTGTAACATAATAATATTAAGAAAAAAAGAGGATGGTTATAAGTAGCAACCACGGTTGGAGTCAATTAACAGAAAGCCAGAATCGATTGTAATGTAAGGGAATTTCATAGAGAAGCAAATAAATTTATAAAAAATCATTAACAACCACCGGTATATGATTTATAATATAGCCTGATAGATGAATAACATAATAGTCGTTACCAGTGAAAAGTGAAAAGAACAGGATATTACTCACTATTAACTTCTTCTTAAGAAAGGCGGAAATTATGCAAAATCTATTAAATGACACTATAAAAAAATACAGACATTTATGTGATCATATGGAAATAAGAATAGAAGAGTCCAGAGCTTCCAGTATATTTCTGGGCACTGACAGTCCTGTAATAAAAGACTCCATTGAAACAGGATGCAATATAAGAGTTCTCGTAAAAGGAAGCTATGGTTTTACTTATTTTAATGATTTAAATCTTATGGACGAATTCGCAGGACTTGCCATAGAAGATGCAAAAAAGCCGGGCCGGGGACATACAGTTCTGGCTCCTGTTCTCCCTGTTATCGATATAGTAAAATCCGGCATAAATATGAAAGATATAAGCAAAAGCGATAAAATAAAGATTTTACAAAATTACAATCATATTATATTAAATTATGACAGAGAAAAGATAAAAAAATCACTTATTACCTATCTTGAAGAATTCAGGAAAAAATATTTCGCATCTTCAGAAGGAACATATATAGAAGAAGAATTACTCGATCTCAATTATAAAATCGGCGCCATAGCAGCAGAGAACGGGAAAACAGGGACAGGAGCCTTTGTGGGAGGCAGTACAGGTGATTTTTCCATACTTTACGGACTGGAAGAAAAAGTAGAAAAAGCCTGCAGAGATGCCATAGTTCAACTTGACGGAGAAATAATAAAAGGAGGAGTCTATACAGTACTCTGTGATCAGGAATTTTCCGGAGTATTTGCCCATGAAGCCTTCGGCCATAACTGTGAAGCAGACTGTCTGACAAACGAAGATACTAAAAAAGAAATGGCTACAGGAAGAATTATAGGAAACAAAATACTCAATGTATATGATACACCTTACCCCGGTGCCAGAGGATATATGAAATATGATGATGAAGGAGTGGAGACGAAAAAAGTCTATCTGATTAAAGAAGGTGTCCTGGCTGGGAAATTACATACGAGAGAAACTGCGGCTATGTTCAACGAAGAACCTGCAGGTTCTGCAAGAGCGATTAATTACAGATTTCCTCCCATATGCAGAATGAGAACGACCTGTATAGAAGCAGGTAAAAGCACTTTTTCGGATATGATAAAAGATATAAAAAAAGGAGTTTATGTTTCAGGAAATGAAGGAGGAAGAAGCGGTGAGACATTTATTGCATCTCCCCGTTATGCTTATATAATAAGGAACGGTGAAATAGCAGAACCGGTAAAGGGGGTAAAAATAACAGGCAATATCTTTAAAACACTTCAAAATATTGATATGATTGGACAGGATTTTCAAATAGTGGACACTATTTTCGGATGTGCAAAAAACGGCCAGTATTTCCTGCCTGTATCAAAAGGAGCACCCCATATAAGAATTCAGGATGTAACCATAGGAGGTACCATATGAAAAGGCTACTGGAATTTAAAGCACGAGAAACAGATGAAAGAGAAATTTTTCACATGAAAATAATGAGTGATAAATTACTCTTTAACACAGATAAATTGCACAGTACCGTCAGAAGTCAATGTGAAGGTGTTGGCGTGAGGGTGAAGAAAAATAAAAAAATCGGCTTCGCTTCATCGACAATATTTACAGATGAAGTAATAGAAAAAGCTCTGGAAAATGCCGAATACGGATCTGTTGCAGATTTCAGTTTTGCCTCTGAGAGCCAGTCATTTTCCGGGGAAGATTATATCGATGAATATATAAAAAATATAAACACAGACTGTCTCATAGATAAAGGTAACAGCATAATAAGAGAAATAAAGAGTTTTAATAAAAATATAAGTGTTAATTTAACATTTAATAAAAAACAGCAGGATATAAACCTGGTAACATCACGGGGATTTTCCGGCAGTTACAGACAGTATATCTATAAAGTCGAAATAGCAACAGAAATTACCAGAAAAAACGATATATTTGTTATAGAGAGAACCTGTTCAAATGAAAAAGAAGACAGACTCGTGAAAGAACTGCTTGTCGATATAGATAAGGGAATTAATACTGAAACGATAGAAACGGGAAAATATACACTTCTTTTTTCTCCTTATGTAGCGGAATATATGCTTGAAACGTTTATAAGAGGTATTTACGGGAATGTTATAACAAGAAACATCTCTCCCATGGGGTCAAAACTCAATGAACAGATATTTAATAACAGAATAAACATTTATGATGACGGCACCCACATGGGGAGAACAGGCCACATACCATTCGATGATGAAGGAGTAAGGTCACAAAAAACCATGCTTGTAGAGAAGGGAATATTAAAAAATTTCCTTCTCGATTTACGGACTGCCGGCAAACTGAATATGGCTCCTACAGGTAACGGACTCAGAACCTTTGCAGAAGAAATAAGAGGTTATGAAAATCCTCCGCACCCTGCCTTAAGAACTGTAATAATGGAACCGGGCCATATGGAAAGTGAAACGATTTTAAGTAATATAGAGTCAGGACTGTTCATAAAAGACACTACAAACTTACATGGCGGAAGAATAAGCGGAGATCTTTCAGGCCTTATACTGCTCGGTTATAAGATAAAAAACGGTAAAATCACAGGCAGAATAAAAAATGCAAATTTTACCGGTAACTTATATAACCTGTTAAGCAATAATCTTCTGGAAATAAGTTCTGACACAATTTATAGCGGCTCTTATAAAGTTCCATGGCTATTATTCAGAGATATAGATATAACATGTTAAAATCATATGGATGAATGGTTTACCCTTGAAGAAATAGATGATACAACATTTGCAATAAGTGAATACGGACACAGTGAACAGGTTCACTCCTATTTACTCATGGGGAAAACATGTGCTTTTCTTATCGATACGGGCCTTGGTATTGGCAATATAAAAAAAATAACGGAAGAACTGACAGATTTGCCTGTTAAAGTGATTACTACCCATGTTCACTGGGATCATACAGGTGGCCACAGGCTTTTCGATGAAATTTATGTCCATAAAGAGGAAGCACAGTGGCTCAGAGAAGGTATTCCTTTACCGCTTGAGAAAATCAGAGGATATTTATCAGGGCCTGTTACAAAAAAATTGCCGGAAGATTTTCACATAGAAAATTATTTCCCTTATAAAGGAGAACCGGCAGGGTTATTAGAGGATAACGATATTTTGACTGATGGCTTCCGTAAAATAAAGATAATACATACTCCCGGCCATTCTCCCGGCCATATCTGTATTTACGAAGAAGAAAGAGGATTTCTGTTTACGGGAGATCTTATATATAAAGGCACGCTGTTTGCCTTTTATCCTTCCACAGATCCTGAAGCATACTGGGAGTCGGTA
>JBEHWP010000107.1:0-11633 GCA_040217665.1 Vulcanimicrobiota bacterium | reverse complement strand
TTTAAGCTATATGATAGATCTTCCGGCAGAAGTTCCGCTTTATTACATGTTTTTCGTCTGTTTCTTCTCTGCTCTTGTAGGTTTAATAGCAGGTGTATATCCTGCTCTGAGGGCTTCCAAGTTAAATCCTATCGATGCTTTGAGATATGAATAACGCGATGCGTAATGCGTTGACTCATCACGCATCACGCTTTACCCATTACGATTTAAAAGAGGTAAATAATGTCAAAAATAGTTCTTGCAGATATAAAAGGTAAAAATGGTTTTGTCAATAAAGATACGATTGTTGGAGGCTTTGGTGCCAGATTCAAAGCCTTCTCCATAACAACTCTTTGGCTTGAATGGGTAAGGAGGGCCTATCAGAATATTCCCAGTATTCAGATGTCACTTCTTGCATCTATCTTTAAAGAAGCAGGTCATGATGTTATATTTACAGACGGCTCTGTACCGGAAGGTGATGTGGCTATAATATTGTCTTCTCTTGTAGATTATAAAAATGAACGGTACTGGGCAAGAAAATTTAAAGAAAAAAACAGACATGGAAAAACAGGATTTATAGGACTCTGTGCCACTCATCTCCCTCATCTTTTTTCTTCTACTGCAGATTTTATTATAAAGGGCGAACCGGAAGCGGCATGTATGGAACTTGCTTTCAGTGAAAATTTTTCAGGTATGATAGATTCTCCTGAGATTGTAGACCTTGACAGTCTTCCTTTTTCTGACTGGGAAATATTTAATAAAACAAAAAACGCTCTTCCAGGTACCATGAAATCTACAAGTAAAGTCGTTACAATGGTCAGCAGCAGAAGTTGCCCTGAGAGATGCAGTTACTGTCCCCATCGTATAGGCGGTTCATACAGGCTTCAGTCAATAGACAGAGTTATAAAAGAAATAAAAAGAAATTACAGGCTTTTCGGAAGTCATTATATCATATTTCGGGATTCGAATTTTACAGGGAGAAAAGACAGAATTGAAGAATTCATGAAAGAACTGGAAAAACTCGGAATGGATATATGTTTTGAAATAGAAACAAGGCTTGATACAGTAGATATACCTCTCCTTGAGAGGCTCAAAAAGCTCGGATTAAAGAGAATGACCTTTGGAGTCGAGTCAATAAATGAAGAAGCTATGAAAGAACTGGGAAGACGTCCTGTTCCTGACGAACATCAGAGAAATATGATAAAATATTGCTGGAAAAAGGGTATTCAAACACAGGCTTTTTATATATTCGGTTATCTGAAAGATACGGTACAGAGTATTGTTGAAACAACTAGATATTCTCTTGAGCTTGATACTACTCTGGCTTCTTATAAAGTACTGACTCCTTTTCCGGGAACAAAATTTTATGAAGAAATAAGGGATAAAATTTTTGAGGCTGACTGGGAAAAATTTGACGGTCTCAACCTTACATTCCATCATCCCCGTATATCCAATGAAGAGATGAAATTCCTTCTTGAACATGCCTATGCCAGGTTTTTTGCAAGACCTTCTCAATATTTCAGATACAGAGGAAATTACGGTTCATACGGTCAGTATAAAGATCTGTCTGATATGGCAGACAGATGGGCACACAGCAAACATGACAGATTGATGGTAAAATCTTTGAAAAAGAATAATATGTGGAAAGAAGATTTTCTCTGGAGGTGAACCTGCAGGGGCGGTTTGCGAACAGCCTCTGCATACATGTTCTATTTATTTACAGGGTGTTTTTTATCTGCCACAGTGCTTCCCTTTGCATCTGAAGGATTTATTATTGTAGCTTTAATAAAAGGTATGGATCCTTTCTGGTGTTTTCTTTCTGCATCGGCAGGAAACTGTCTTGGTTCTACTGCCACATATTTTATGGGTGTAATGTGTGATAATTATATAATAAAGAAATATTTTTCCGTAGATAAAAATAATCCCGGTATAAAAAAAGCCATAGAGAGAGTGAATAAATATAAAAGTCCCATACTTCTGCTTTCCTGGATTCCGGGTATAGGAGATCCTGTAGTTCTTGCATCGGGAATAATAGGCATAAAGTTAAAAGATTTTATAATTTATACTTACAGCGGGAGAATCGTGAGGTATATTGTTATGATAGCAGGTTTTAAGTGGATATGGTAAGATAGCAAGTCAGCAGTTCATCAGTCAGTGGTCAGCCGAAATGCTGAAATGCTGAAATGCCGAAAGGTTTGATTATGAATAAAAATATGAAAAATGCGATTATTGTAATAGTGCTTCTTGCAGTTATAGTTTTACTGTCTTTATACGGAGCATCGTTTAAAGATTATGTTTTTGCCATGTTTCAGAAGGGCGGTAATGAAAACAAGCAATTTCTTTCTCTTCTGGGGTATCTGGCAGTTCTTATCGGTACTATTGTTGAAGGTGAGACAGTTCTTTTCGTATCATGTATTTTCTGCGGTATGGGTTATATGAGTCTTCCCGGTATAATTCTTATGGCCACTATAGGAGGCTCTGCAGGAGACAATATTTATTTTCACCTGGTAAGGGGTAATACAGATAAGGTCATTGCAAAATCGAAGAGGCTTCAGGCCTGGTATCCATGGATTAAAAAGATGGTAGATACTTACGGAGGATGGGCAGTGCTTCCTTCAAGGTTTCTCATAGGTCTTCGTACGGCAATAGCACTGGTATGCAGCAGTGGTCATATGTCTCCTGTTAAATTTGGCCTTATAAATCTGTTGAGTGCCTTTTTATGGTCAACATTTTTCTGCTGTGCTATATATTACGGAGGAGAGACATTTAAATATTATTTTGAATCCTTCAAAAAAATCTGGATTATAGTAATGCCATGTGCTATTTTACTGATTATTATTGCCTTTCTGGTAAAAAGAAGATTCTCCAGTTCTCTGTCTGAGCCAGGAAATAAAAGTATTTAAGAAGCTGATTGCTGACCGATGAAGACTTAAGGTTTTCTATGGTCTCTTTCAAAATATGCAATAGCCCCTGACTTTTTATCGACGATTACTTCCTGTTCAATTCCGGTCTTTCCGTCAAATTCCCGATAAATTTCTGTTTCCACATTTTTCTTAAAAAATCCCCCGTCGTCAATTTGTATATAGTCAAAATGTTTATAGCCATCTCCTATGGATTTGAAACTATCTTTGACCAGATCAGCATTAAGGCTCTTTAAGTCCCCTGTTTTTACATCATAGTTTATTATTCCACCTGTAACATCCTGTTCTGGAGCTATTGTGGTATTATAGATTTCTACCTGTCCCTTTTTTGTATTAATGTCTATTCCCCTCATAGAATTCTCTATTATAACTCCCATTGGAGGAGGCTGAGGTGTTTTATTATTATCAAAAGAGATCAATTTGTCTTTTATATCCAATACATCATGAATTACCCCTTCTGCTTTTGCTTTCGTTTCTTTGTCGAGGGGCTTAAATTTGAAATTTTCCGGACTATAGGGATTAAAGTGATTAACTTTCATATTAATATATCATCCTTTCTCTATAAAGAGTTTTTCGAAATTCTACCAGAGTATAACTTTATTATCTATTAGTTATTATAGTAGATAATAAAAAAAAATAAACAATTTTTATTGACAAATTTGTTACAAAAATGTTAATTTTTTTATAAATTTTATTTTTCATCCTGTTAATCCCATACACTCCCACGAATCCATGTCCTAGCGTCGCCCTGCAAGTATGTGTCTCACGCCGTCTATTACATCTTCTGCAGACCAGAGAAGAGGCCGATTTTCTATTGTTAATCTGTCATTTTCCGTTTCTGTTCCGTATATCCAGAGGGTATTATTTTTCTTTTTATCTTTGAACTGTACCTCTCTTATTACCATTTCTTCTATGGAAAGTTTCATCTTGAGAGGTATTTTAAGCATTTTTTTCTCGTCTTTATGGTGGGAGCTTATTTCATCCATAAGGGCATGTAAGGACTCATCAAATAAAGAATTGTGAATCGGCTGAAGCTTTATATCATCAAAAGATTTGCTTTTCTGCCTGTCAAAGATTTCTTCTTCATATATAAGAAATTTATTACTTTCCTGAAAGAGCCCTTTATCCAGTCGTCCTTTGTAGAGTATCTCTGAAAAATACATGGGATAATATTTTGTGCTGAAATAGAGATATTTTATGATTTCTTTATAGCCATTGCATAAATCACATGTAGCCTTACCTGTCCCTCTGCAGTATTTACATTTTGTAGATTCCGGTGAAGGAGGAGAATTACTGTTTATTTTTTTTGTTTTTGTTGTTATCCCTTTTCCCCTGCAGTCTTTACAGGTAATATCTCCGTCTCCTCCGCATTTCGGACATCGTGCTACTTCTTTTGAACCTGGAAAAATGTAATGCTCATCCAGTTTTGTCGTGAAATTTGAAGGAGAACCTGTTACGGGGAAATCTTCCAGGGATTTATAGGACGGCTCCTGAAAAACAGGGCTTTTTTGCGTCTCATCACTGCATGGTTCCATACCTTCCTCCAGGAGTCTTTCCAGAAAGAGCACTTCAACAGATATTATAAAGCTATTTTCTTTTATTATTTGCGTTATTTCTATTTTTTTCCCGAGATCCCTTGAAAACCAGCTTTCTTTATTACCCCAGTTATTTATAATATTTTTTATATCATTTATATTTTTTTCATCTCTTATTTGTTCCTTTAAAAAAAATTTTGTATTTAAATCACATATTATTTTTTTTCTTTCTACAGTTTGATGGCTAAGGCTTTTATGTGGAATTTGCCTGATGCCTTCCCGGGAAAGATTCATGGCCTGCAGCATGTCTTTTGCAGAAGAATATCTGTCTTCAGGTTTTTCCATAACAGCTCTAACTATTATTTTCTCTATTCCTTCCGACAGTGACGGCACTATTTCTCTTACAGGTCTGAAGTCACATGATACCGGTTCTATACCTGTGAGAAGACAGTGCATTGTAGCTCCCAGAGCATATATATCACTTCTCGGTTCAACAGAGCCTCTGTACTGTTCCAGAGGGGCATAGCCAAATGTTCCTATGGCAGTTTGTCCTGAATAAATATTACCCTGAACAGTTCTGGCTATACCAAAATCTACAAGCATGACTTTTTTGTCTGTTTTCCTTATCATTATATTTGAAGGTTTTATATCTCTGTATATAACAGGTGGATTCTGTGAGTGAAGATAATCCAGGACTTTTAATATTTCTTCTGTCCAGAACGTTACATGTTTTTCCGGAAGGCCGGGAGAACCGTGTTTTTTTAATATTTCTCCAAGATCGTCTCCTTCTACAAAATCCATTACTATGTAATATTTATTATCTTCATCAAAATAATCTGTTACTACAGGCAGATTGGGGTGTCTTAATCTGGAAAGGAGTTTTGCTTCTTCATAAAAGCGTTTCATTGCATACTGGTTTTGTTTTTCATCTGTAGAAGTAAAAAGCATTTCCTTTATGGCAAAGGTTTCATTAAGTTTTATATGTTTGCCTCTATATATGGAACCCATACCACCACTTTTTACTAATTTTTCTATTCTGTATCTGTTTCCGAGAATTTTTTCACTGTCTCTTTTTTTATGTGTGCCGGTCTGGCTCATAAGATTGCCGCATTTACAGCAAAACTTTGCCTGCTCTCTGTTTTCTGTTTTACACTTTATACAGGTTACTGACATAAATCCTCTTATTAGTTTCCAGCTAAGTACCGCTCCAGATAAGTTCATACCCATTTCTAAAACCTGTCCCTGTCGGGACTCTTCCGGAAAAGATATGATCCTATTGTGTGGCAAACTGGTTTTACAGACTGTTAATATTTTGCATCTATATCATTTACAATTCTCTTTTAATACGGCATATCTTTTCCTCCAGAGCCCGGCCAGGGACAGGAGTGTATGCCATATTTTTTTGTACCAATTTACCTGTTGCGGTACTAATGACAGCTATTTATTTTGTATTCATCCTGAGTTGTAAAAGAGGCTGTTTGTTTTTTGTAAGTAAGGCAGCACTTATAACATATTTTCCCGGTTCTACGGGCTCACCTTTTGCGTTTACCTGTTTCCATGCTGTTTGAAATGTTTTTTTCTGCCCCTGTTTCAGGACTATCTGATTTTCTTTCTCTTCATATCTCTTACCATATGACGATTTCCATACATCCATACCGTAACTGAAAAATACGAAATTTACCTGCTGTCTTATTATAAACTCACAGGACTGGGTTGTTTCAAATTCCAGTGTTACAGGTTTATCTGTTATATTTTTTACAGAAAGTTTTATATCTATGTCTTCTCCCTGTTGAAATACTTTTTTACCTGTTTCCAGGGTGAATTCCAGCTGACCTGTACTCAGGGATGTAGTTGTATCTGCCGGTTGATAATAATTACTCAGAAGATTCATAACTACAACAAATATGGTGAAAATTATAAGTAATATAACTATAAAGGTTCTGATATAAATCACCTCAATGAATGGTGACGCGTAACGCGTGACACGTGACGCGAAGGTTTTAACTTAAATAAAAGATTAATTACCTGCTTGAGCATTTAATGAAACCAGCTATAGATTACATTATATTTTATTTAGAATAAAATGTAAATATATGTGATTTGAATTATCATTATAAACAATTAAGGCTTCCCGTCACGCCTTATCCGTTACGATTTCCATTGCCTTTTTTCTCACTTATGATATAATAATTATGATAATATATTATATGTCACCGGTCACCGGTTACTGATTTTCGGAGGTGTTTGTTAAAGTGAAATTTAAAATTATCTTCTTAACACTGTTACTGGTATTATCTACTTTGTTTATAGCTTACGGAAGGGTTGGTATGGTTGTGAAGGTTGTATCACAGGATGAAATTATAGTAAGCCTGGGAAGTAATGATAATATTCAGACAGGTGATACTCTCCTTATTTTAAGACTGAGAAAACCCATTGCAAGAGGAAAGGTTGTGAGTGTTTCCGGTGAGAATTCATGTAATGTATTGATAACTGAAAAAATTTCGTCTTCTATAGCTGATATTGGTGATACTGCTACAAAAGATCTTCCTTCATCGGCCAGTGATAATCCTCCTGTTTCTGTCGGTGAAAAGCCTCCTGTGCCCGATGAAATTACTTCACAGCCTGTTAATATAAAATATAGCCCTTCGAGTAATCCTGCAGATGATTATTACAGTGTCCTTGCTATAAGAACAAGGGCAATCAAGATAGAAACAGGCAGTAAAAAAGAAAACAATACTTCAGATGATAATGACTGGCAATATAATCTTGCCACTCTTGGCCTGGCTATAATGTACGGTGATCCTCTGTATATGGCTACAACAGCTACTACTATGTCTTCAGACAGGCTTGATTACAGTGATTATAATAATTATAATTACGGACAGCCTGATTACGGTAAACCTGTTACTCCTCCCGTATCAAAAATTACAGTTGTAATGTGGGATCAGGAACTTTTCAGGGTTTATTCTACATACCGTCTTTCTCAGAGAACGGATATTAATAATGATATGAAAACAAAGCTTATGCAGCAGGAAATAAAAAATAGAGGTATCAGCACAAACATAGTATTCCAGGTGATCATCGATAATGCAAGTCATTCGGATATGAAGATTTCTCCTTTCAAAGATAATGTCTATATTATAGACGGAGACGGTAACAGACATGATATGATAAGATGTGACAGTGTTTTTGATAATACCATATCACAGGGGCAAAAGGCAGACGGTTATATTTATTTCCCGAAGATATGTACTGATAAAATAGAATTACACATGCAGAATATATGGCAGGAAAATTATACCATTGAATGGGAATTACAATAAAGTTTAAGGTTTATGGTTTAAAGTTTAAAAGGGCTTTTAAATTATTTGTCGAAAAATAATTCAGCAGTTCATCTGTCAGTCTTCAGCTTAAAATAGAATGATAGCCCGGCTGATAGCTGATAGCTAATAGCTAATCAAAAGAAGGTGGTAATAATAAATATCCTGGTATTAAACTGTGGCAGTTCATCTGCTAAATTTCAACTTATCCATGGAGAGACAGAAGAAAATCTGGCAAAGGGTATAGTAGAAAGAATTGGCAGTGTTGATGCTATTTTCAGGTATCAACCAAAAGGTAAAAATGAATATAGAGAAATTACGGAAATCAGTAACCATGCAGTGGCTATTCAGAAGATAATAGATATTCTTACCCATACCCAGCATGGGACAATAAAAAACATGGATGAAATCATGGCCATAGGTCATCGCGTGGTTCACGGAGGAGAGAAATTTGCCAGTTCTGTGATTATTACGGACGAAGTTATACAGCAAATAGAAGAGTGTATTAAATTTGCACCTCTTCATAATCCTCATAATCTGAAAGGTATAAAAGAATGTGCCAGAATCATACCGGGAAAACCTCAGGTAGGCGTTTTTGATACCGCTTTTCATCAGAAAATGCCTCCTTCTTCTTATATCTATGCCCTTCCTTATTCGTTATATAAGAAAATGGGTATCAGAAGATATGGTTTTCACGGTACGTCTCATTATTATGTTTCCAGAAAAGCTGCGGAGATTTTAAAAAGACCTGTCGAGGAATTGAATATAGTAACATGTCATCTCGGAAACGGTGCCAGTATTGCTGCAGTAAAAGAAGGTATTTCCATAGATACATCTATGGGATTTACCCCTCTTGAAGGTGTTGTTATGGGAACAAGATGCGGCGATATTGATCCTGCAATTGTTACCTATCTGATGGAAAGAGAAGGACTCAAACCTGCCGAAATGGATAAGTTGATGAACAGCCAGTCAGGGCTCAAAGGCATTTCAGAGAGATCAAATGATATGCGAGAAATAATAGAAGGTGCCGATAGAGGAGAAGGACAGTTTAAACTGGCTCTTGATGTTTTCTGCCACAGAATAAAAAAATATATAGGTGCCTACGGGGCAGTTATGGGGGGTCTTGATGCAGTTGTGTTTACCGGCGGTATAGGAGAAAATGCTTCCCGTGTGAGAGAACTTGTCTGTGAAGGTCTTGAATTTTTAGGTATAGAAATTGATAAAGATTTGAATAACCAGAGAAGTTTAATAATAAGTAGAGGGAAAACTGCAGTTTTATGTGTCCCCACAAATGAAGAGCTTGTAATAGCACAGGAAACAAAGAAATTAGTGGAGGCGAATTAATATGATAGATCCCAAATATAAACCTGGAAAAACTCAAAGAGAACTTGTAAGAATCTGGGTTACAGCCATAGAGGAAAGTGCCAGGGATTTTTTTCCTCATCCAGGGGAATTCTGCAGGAGAGTATATGAAAATGCAGCCAGTAATTTGGTTAATGTCATATGTAACGAATATGGTTATCATATGAAACCTGCCGGTACAATAAAAGAAGCAGTAGAAGCTTATATAGAACTGGCTATTAAAAGTGGACTTTTTGAAGATACAAGACAGTTTGTATTAAAAGAGGTAAACCCGAATAAAATCGAGGTCTCTGTATTTAACTGTGTCTATCTTCCATGCTGTCAGGATATTCTGGACAAAGGCAGTGTCATCAGTGAACTTACCTGTCCCCGTCTGGGATGTTTTGCCGGTGTTGCAGGTATAACGACAGATATAGCATGCAGCCATACGTTAACAGACTTTAACCCGGGTAAATGCTGTCAGGGATTTATAGAAAGAATATAGGTGTTTACAATGACTTTAAATGAATTATCAGCACAATTAAACAGTGATATAACTGAAGTAAGAAGAAGAGCAGTCATTGATATCTCAAAAATATCCGGTTCCGATGCTTTTTCTCTTCTTGTAGATGCACTGAATGACAGGGATGATAGTGTAAGAGAAACAGCTATATATGCTCTGGCCGATACAAAAAATCCCGATTCTATGAAATACTTTTTAAAGCCGAAAAATCTTCTGGATGCAAATCCCAATATAAGAACTGCTGCAATCAGAGGCCTGGGAAATTTCAGGAAAATAGGCGGTCTCTCTGTTATAGGCGAGTTACTTGGACTCTGTCAGGATCCTGAATGGTTTGTCAGGAATACATCTGTAAGTATTATTAACAGTGAGATTGATGTAATAAAATCAGAGGGAGATATTCAATCAGTCATGTCTCTGCTGTATATATTACAACTGCCTGATGAGGAAATACATAAAAAGGCTGTAGAGGCTCTTATAGAAACAGGGAAAGAAGAATTAGATATATTGATTAATTCCCTGTCCTCACACAGTCCCCGGATAAAAGCTGGTATTGTAAGGGTTCTTGGTGAATTGAAATGCACAATTGCCAGAGATGAACTTATAAGGCTTTCCTGTGATGAAGATGTTTCCGTCAGGGAAGAGGTAGTAAGAGCTCTCGGAAAAATAGGTGGTAATGAAGTTATAACACCTTTATTGAAACTCATGGGAGATGTCAATCCCTGTGTAAGAGAGAATTCTGTAGATGCTATAGCCGCCCAGGGAGAGTCAGTAGTGGAATCTCTTGTTTCGGCCCTCAAACATACAAAGAATAAATATAAAAAGAAAGCTATCATTGAAGCAATCGGTAAGATAAAATCCGATAAAGCTTTAATGGCTCTTATAGATTGTCTTCAGGATAGTTATAATCTGGTTCGTATAACAGCTATCAATACTCTTTCCGGGATGATCAGTCAATCGTTTGTACAGGATCTGATAGAAGTCCTCTGTATTAATCCCGCAGACATAAGGGAACTGATGAATATAGCAGTAAGCAGCAAAGTAATACGCCTTAAAATAAGAGCTATAAGAGCTCTTGCAGAACTCAAAGATAGCAGAGCCATACCTGCACTGACGGCTATGTTCACCCGTAAAGAGTCTGACCTTTTAGAGAAAGAAATACTTCTGGCTTTAAAGAAAATTAAGCTTGCCGTATGGGCAAAAATAGGTGCTCTTCAGGTACTTGGAAGAATTAAAGCAGTAGAAGCATTGCCTGTAATCAGGTTACATTTGAATGATGCAGATAAAAATGTTATCTGTGAGGCACTGGAAGCTATAAAATCTATGAAAGCAACCGATGCAATACAGGATGTTATGGCTCTGGCAGACAACAGGGAAGCTCTTATCAGAAAGAAGGTTCTTTCTGTTCTTGGAACTACAGGTACAGGGAATTCTGCTGTTACTGATATTGTAGTAGAAAGACTGAAGGATGAAAACAGAGAGATCAGGAAAGAAGCAGCAAGAGTCCTTGGAAAATTGAATGATAAAAAGGCAACATCCCCTCTGGAGGAATTGATTAAAACCTGTGATTTCTGGAGCGTGAGACGTAATGCCTGTAATGCTCTGTACAATCTCGGAATTACCGAATATTCTGTTGATGAGGAAGTGGCTTTAACGGAAATGGTAATAACATGTCCTTACGGAGACGATGCAGATAAATGTCCTGTTAAATATGTTGTACCACGCTGTGTTTATAAAAAAGTTTAATCTATATAACATGATGGGAACCATCAGTTATGTTTACCGGTGAACAGTGAACGGTGAGTAGAAATATATTGCTCTTACTGTTCGCTATTTTTCTACTATAAACGGAGTATTCCACGCGTCACGCGTCACGCGTCACGCGTCACGATTTTAACATGAATTCACCCGGAACATTTGATGTCATTGCCATAGGCGGCGTTGCATGGGATTATATCGGTATTGTAAATAATTATCCCGGCGCCGGTGAAAAGGCAGAAATATCTTTTCTGGATCA
>JBEHWP010000106.1:0-11641 GCA_040217665.1 Vulcanimicrobiota bacterium | reverse complement strand
ACCGGGCGAACACAGTGGTTTGCCTCTACTCACTCACGACTCACAACTCATTTTTTCATTCTGTGATGAGTCTCACATCAATAAAACTTAATATTGGCTAAAATATTTACTGAGAATCTGTAACTGTGTCACGCATTACGCATTACGCATTACGCATTACTCGTCACGATTTAATAATTCTTCTTCCCATTGAGAAAACCTTCTCTTCTCATTATTAAAGAAGGATTTGGCCGGACACAGGAGAATATAGTCTGTGCCGTAAATTTTTAGATTTTTTATCGGAGGATGGTTATGAAAAAGATAAAAGTGCTTATTATGGGGGCAGCAGGAAGAGATTTTCATAATTTTAATGTATACTTCAGAAATAATGCTTCCTATGATGTTATTGCATTTACAGCAGCCCAGATTCCAAATATAGATGACAGGAAATACCCTCCCGTGCTGGCAGGGTCTCTTTATCCTGAAGGTATACCTATTTACCCTGAAGAAGATATGGAAAAATTAGTAAAAGAACACCAGATAGATCAGGTTATATTCTCTTACAGTGATATAGCACATAAAGAGCTTATGCATAAAGCATCGATTGTTCTTGCCAGTGGTGCAGATTTCAGGCTTATGGGCCCATGTCATACCATGATAAAGGCCTCTGTTCCTATTATAAGTGTATGTGCTGTAAGAACTGGTGTGGGAAAAAGCCAGACTACGAGAAAAGTATGTAAAGTGCTCAAAGGACTTGGTTACAGAGTGGTGGCTATAAGGCATCCCATGCCTTATGGTGATTTAAGTAAACAGATATGGCAGAGATTTGCCACCCTTGACGATCTGGATAAATATGAATGTACGATTGAAGAGAGAGAAGAATATGCTCCTCATATAGAAGAAGGCATTATAGTTTATGCAGGTGTCGATTACGGAAAAATCCTTGAAGAAGCCCGGAAAGAAGCAGATGTAATTATCTGGGACGGTGGAAATAATGATTTTTCCTTTTATAAACCGGATTTTTCCATTGTCCTTGTAGACCCTCACAGACCCGGAAATGAACTGTCATATTATCCGGGAGAAGTAAATTTAAGATCTGCCGATCTTGTTATAATAAATAAAGTAGATACTGCAAAAGAAGAGAATGTGCTTCTTGTAAGAAAAAATATAGAAAAAGCCAATCCTTCTGCCAGAATTATGGAAGGCTTTTCTCCTATTACAGTGGATGATTATAAGAATTTAAAACATGACAGGGTTCTTGTTGTGGAAGACGGCCCAACTCTTACCCATGGCAATATGACCTATGGTGCCGCTTTCATTGCAGCAAGAGATATTCTGAAGGCAAAAGAAATAGTTGATCCCAGACCCTGTGCGGAAGGTTCTATTAAAGAAGTCTACAGCCATTACAGCCATCTTGATAGAATTTTACCTGCCATGGGCTACGGAAAAGAACAGATGAAAGAACTGGAAGATACTATAAACAAGACAGAATGCGATCTCGTTTTGCTTGGAACCCCTGTTGACCTGAGAAGGTTTTTAAATATAAATAAACATGCCGTAAGGATAAAATATGAACTGGTGGAAAAAGGCAAACCGGATCTTTTAGAGATATTAAAAGAATTTATGGAAAGTAAAAAAGTGTGAGTCGTGAGTCGTGAGTCGGGCGAACCACTGTGTTCGCCCGGTGCCGGTGAAAACACACATTACGTATAATGTATCACGTAAATCACGCATTACGCGTCACGCGTCACTCGTTACGATTTTAAAAAAAGGATGTAATAAATGGAACCACATTTAGATGCTTTTGAAAGAACAAAAAATACTATAGTATCTCCCTCTTTATCGGGAGGCATTGTAAAATTAAGAACCCTTATTGTAGTGTCTCTATTTTCTTCTCTTTCTTTATTATTGATGTACATGATAGAATTTCCTTTAATACCTGCTTTCCCGATGCTTAAATATGATCCCGGTGATATACCTGCTTTAATAGCAGGGTTTGCCATAAATACATCTGCCGGTATATATGTTCTTCTATTGAAAAATTTTCTTTATCTCTTAAGCGGCGGAGGACTTTCGACTTTTGCTATAGGCCCCCTTATGAATCTGGCTGCAGGTTCTGTTATGGTGTTCGTATCTACAAAGATATATTTTTTAAAACCATGTAAGGCCTATGCCATAGGGGGCCTTATAGCAGGTACAATTGCTATGACGCTGTTTATGTTACCTGCAAATTATCTGATTTTAACAGTTCTGCCTTTTATACTCCCTCAACTGGGAAAAATTTTATCTATGGATAGAGCACTGATGTTTTTATTTACAGGCACTCTGCCGTTCAATATACTTAAAGGCACTATTACATCGATTGTTACTTTTTTCCTATATAAGAAAATCAGTAACTTTATAAAAAAATAGAGACAAATTGATGATGTGATTCCTATTACTTAAAGGTATTATTTATGAAAGAAACATGGTTTTTTGACAGGCTGGCTCCATGCAGGAAGTTCGGTCATCTTATTGAAAGAGAAATTTATAAAGGGAAAACTGCTTTTCAGGATGTTCAGATCCTTCAGAGCAGGGCTTTTGGAAAAATCCTCGCACTGGATGGTGATCTTCAATCAACACAGTTCGATGAATATATTTATCATGAAATTCTTGTTCATCCTGCTATGTTCGGTCATTCTTCACCGGAGAAGGTTCTTATTATAGGCGGAGGTGAAGGGGCAACTCTGAGAGAGGTGTTAAAACACCGCAGTGTAAAACATGCAGTAATGGTGGACCTTGACAGGGAATTGATAGAAATCTGTAAAGAGTATTTACCTGAATGGTCAAAAAATACCTTTTACGATAAAAGACTTATCCAGGTTTTTCAGGATGCAAAAGAATATCTTTTGAATAGGGAAGAAACTTTTGATGTCATTATAAGTGATCTTGTGGAGCCGTTTCGTGACAGTCCCGCCCGTTTTCTTGTCACAAAAGAATTTTATGAATTAATAAAATCCAGACTTTCCGAAAAAGGTATTTTTGTTATGCAGGCTTCTATGGCAGGCCCAAGAGATAATTTTTTACATTCAGTATTTTACAGGACTCTTTCTACTGTTTATAAAAAGGTTTATTCTTTCGGAGTATATATACCTTCCTATTGTATCAGATGGGGATTTATAATTGCTACTGATGACGATTCTCTGCCTCTCAGATGGGAAGATATTCAGAGTAAAATTGAAGCAAAATTAGAAGGAGAACTGTCTTTTTACGATAGTGAAGCACATAAAGCAGTATTTGCACGATTAAAACCTGTCCGAATTGCTCTTGAAAAACAGACAGGTATATTTACGGATAATGACACGAGTTTATTAACTGAACCTCATAGATTTTTATAAAAAGAGGAATTCTTGACTGATAAATTTAAACTTCACACAGATAGTTTCAATAATAAAGATTTCCTCATATCTGATGAGAAATATCTCAATGATTTGATTCTCTTATCACCTTCTGAAATAAAACAGCTTGTATCTGAAGAAAACTGGTTCTTCTGGAATGAAAAGAATAAGATAGAGGAAGAACTCTTAAAAGATCCCTATAATATGCATCTGAATTTTAAGGCTTATGCCTTTGATATTGCTATCGTAAACAGGCTCTGTATATTAAAAACTCTGTATAATCCCGGTTCTTCCATATTAAATGTCAGTCATGCCTTCAGACTTTCTTCACGGGACATTATGGTACAGGAACTCATAAAACCTCTGGACAGGAAAGTTATTGAAGAAATGGGATCGCCTCCCGGGTTCTTCGGTAGAGGCACCGTATCGGCATATGCAAAAGAAGCAGGATATATGAACTGTATATGTGTTAAAGAGCATGATCAGTCTCTCTATTACTGGCTTAAAGCCAGAGACGAAGGGTTTTTTTCTTCTTCTCATATACTGCTCCATATTGATGCACACAGTGATATGACTCTCATATCTCCGGAAGACCTTGAATTGTTAAAAAATATAACAAAGAGTGAGGAATTGAAAAATTATATAGCTTCATTTTATTCAGGCAGTAACAGTCTTATAACCCCGGTAAATCTTACATCTTTTATTCATTATGCTGTTTACTGCGGTCTTGTAAGAGAAATATTCTGGGTTTATCCCGATCCTGATTATTGTAAATACAGATTACCTGCCAATATAGATCGTACCTTTCTTCTTGATATAGAAGGTGGACATGATTTCTCTCTTGAGAACGGCCATGTCATATGTCAGTGGGAAGGTATTAAAGTGCATATAATAAGATTGTCAGAACTTCCTGTGTTTACCGAAGAAGTAATACTTGATATTGATATGGATTTCTTTCTCAATGAAGCATCTGCAGATGGTAAGTCAGGATGCAGGGGATACAGAATAAGAAACAGGGAAGATATAGACTTATGGCAGAAACTGGTATCTTACAGGTTGAAAATTGGTAATTTGAAGCCATGGATAAGCCCTGAAACATTTACATCCATAATAAAATCAAAACATATTTTCTCACCTGTTACTACTTTATGTTTATCTCCTTTTTTTATGCCTGAAGAGTGGCATTTTTTAATCAATATATTGATAAAAGAATTATCTGTAACAGATTAAGAAAAAGTATTTTTTTAAGAAAAATTTTTAAGAGGATTTTTTAAAAAAAAAACGAATGATAACTTAATATTATTTTTAATTTATTCAGGTAGAGGTGGTTTTATGGATCGAATGATTCCAAAAGAATTCAGAGAAAAATTTGCACAGGCTAAAGAAGAGCTTACTCGTTCTCCACAGGTAAATGAATTAATTAAGATTTGTAAAGAAGTAGAGGAGGGTAAGGCAGAAGCAGAAGTATTAAAAGGACAGCTGGATGTGCTTTATGATGTCCATGAAGCCCTTGTGGCTGCATATGAAGCTCTTGCTCCTACACAGCCCAGAACTGAAGTCTTTGCAGAAAAAGGTAAGAAAATGAGAGCTGCTTTTGATGAATTAAAAGAAGGTCTCGATGATATTTCTCTTTATCTGGAAGACCAGGATATTGAACATATACATGCCGGTCTGGATTTAGTAAAAAAGGCAATAGATACAATAACTGAAGCCTCTGACGCTCTGAAAAAAGATGAAGAATCTGTTGAAATTTTATCTCATTCCCCTCCTGTAAATGAATTGCTCAGAATTGGAAGAGGTTTTCTTGCAGGAGATTATCAGAAAATTGATGTCTTAAGAAGATATGAAGTAGTAGAATCATTATATGCAGAGACTTCTTCTAATATAGAAAAAATAAGTCAGATGCCACCCGATACAAAAGCCATGGAAGAACAGCTTCCTCTCATAAAGGAAGCCCTCAAAATGTTCAGAGAAGGTCTTGATGATTTGAAGGAATATTTTGCAACTTCCGATAAGAAACCTGAAAAAGAAGGGGAAGAAGGAGAAGAAGTAGAAGAAGAAGTCAATCTGGAAGAATTGCTTAAAGGCGGACTTGACCTTATTCAGGAAGCGTCAAAGAGGATTTATGAAGCACAGCTTGCCATAAAAGAAGGCATAGATAAAGCTATGGAAGAAGATACAAAGAAAACCGAATGGCAGGCAAAATTTATGGGTAAAACCCCTGTTCCGGATGTCGGCGGAGGCCTTGATATTAAAGTAGGAGAAACTCCTGCTGAACCTCCTCCTGAAGAAGAATTACCAAAACTTCTTGTCCCGCCGAACTATAAAAAAGTGTATGATGCTGCCTGGGCTGTTTCCAAAGATGAAATAACGGGAGAAGAATTCCTTAAAACAGTAGAATGGCTTGCAGGAACAGTAAAGAAAAATATGGCAGACCTGCCCAAACTTGTAAAACCTGAAAATCTTTCTGAAGAAGAAGAAAAGCTTTTTGATGACAGTAAAAAGAGCCTTGTAGATGGTATGGAAAATACCCTTGCCGGACTTGATGAACTGAAAAAATATCTTGATGATAAAGATGTTTCTCATCTGGAATCAGGTCTGAATACTATTATGGTAGCAGGAGATATGCTCTATAAGATACAGGTAATAGGTGATGAAGTATCAAAGAAGATGCAGGAAGCCAAAAAGAAAAAGTAATTCAGAGCTATCGGCTATCAGCTATCGGCTATCAGCTGAATAGAGTAATGTTTGAAACAGGAGCGATCCCGGGTCGCTCCTATTGTTTATATAGCAATTATTATAGTGTATTTCATAACTTATTAGAATTTAAGTCTTCGTGACGCGTAACGCGTAACGCGTGACGGGTTTAATCCCTGCGCATCACGCATTATGTATTACACATTACGAGGTCATTATTTATAGATAGTTATGAAACTAACTATAATCAGTTTTGAAAGAGGAAGATCTGATTGTCAATCATGAAAGGAGATATATATTATGACCGTTGTTATTACAGGTAAAAATTTAACCGTCGAAGATGTATATAATGTGGCAGTCCGTAATGAAAAAATAGAACTTCATCCGGATGCCATGGGAAAGGTAAAGAAATGCCGCAGTTTTCTCGAAGAAAAACTTGCTCAGAAAGAGATTATGTACGGCACAAATACAGGTATAGGAGAATTTTCGGAAATAGTACTGAATGATGAGCAGGTACAGAAATTTCAGAGATATCTTATTTACAATCATGCTGCCGGCATAGGTGAACCTGCACCGAAAGCCCATGTAAGGGCAGCCATGTTGAGCCGTATTAATGTTCTTTCCAAAGGCTGTTCCGGCTGCAGGCCTGAGATAGTGCAGACCTATGTGGATATGCTCAATAAAGGTCTTACTCCTGTTATGTGTGTAAAGGGCAGTGTCGGTGCCTGTGGAGATCTTTCTCCTATGAGTCAGATTGCTCTTACTCTTATGGGGGAAGGTGAAATATTTTATAATGATCAGAGATTACCTTCTTCTAAAGCTATGGAAATGGCAGGTATACCTGTCCCCGGTCTTAAAGCCCGTGACGGACTTGCTGCAATAAACGGCAGTAATGTTATAACAGGTATGGGATCAATTGAAATCTATGAAATAGAAAGATGGATTAAACAGGCTGAAATTGCTGCAGCTATGACACTTGAAGCCCTTAAAGCAAATATGAAACCCTATGATACAAGACTTCACAGCCTTCGCGGTTTCCAGGGAGCCATTACATCTGCAGAAAATATTAAAAAGGTTATTGAAGGTTCTGATTTACTCGGAAAAGTAAAAGTCAAGGTTCAGGACGCCTACAGTATGAGATCTACCCCTCAGGTTATAGGTGCTGCAAGGGATCATCTCCGTTATGCAAGACAGCAGTTTGAAATAGAACTGAACGGTGTAGGTGACAACCCCATATTTATTCCTGATGATAAAGTAGTCCTTACAGGAGCCAATTTCCAGGGAACTCCCATCAGTCTTCCCCTTGATATGGTAGGAGCTTCTGTTACAATGGTATCTGTTCTTTCCGAAAGACGTCTTAACAGACTTCTTAATCCTGCATTGAGTGTAGGATTGCCGGAGTTTCTCACAAAAGGAGCAGGTATGTTTTCAGGCATGATGCTCAGCCAGTATACTGCAGATATGATGATTGTAGAACAGCGTATCCTTTCAATGCCTGCCTGTGTTCAATCAATACCTGCAGCAGCAGATCAGGAAGATTTTGTAAGTATGGGTATGAATACTGCCCTTAAAACAAGGCAGATTATCGATAATGCCTATGGTGTTCTCGGTATTGAATTTATGGCTGCTGCCCAGGCACTGGACTTCAGAGATTATAAAGTCGGTAAAGGCACACAGGCAGCAAGAGATTTTATCAGAAAACATGTAGAACATCTTGATGAAGACAGACCTCTTTACAGTGATCATAATACAATGACAGAACTTGTAAAAACAAGAGGAATTCTTCATGCAGTTGAAGAAGCTATAGGAGAGCTTAAAACTTATTAAATCGTAATGCATTATGCGTGATGTGTAATGGGGCGCTCTTGCCCTTTACGCGTCACGCGTCACGTGTCACGTAATTAAAAAGGGGGGTATATCTATGGAGCTTACAGATTATTTTGTAGAACTTATTACAAGAACTTCTACAGATCTTCCTTCCGATGTGGAAGATAAATTAAAAGCACAGACGGAATTGGAAGATGATGGTTCTCCTGCTAAAGCCACTTTGAAAACAATCCTTCAGAATGTCTCTATGGCCAGAGAAGAAAAACTTCCCATATGTCAGGACACTGGTGCCCTCGTGTTTTATATAAATTATCCTCCTTCCCTTTATAAAGAACAGGATTTTACCGGCCCGGTTTTAAAAGCCACAGAAATTGTAACGGAAAAATCAATTCTCAGACCCAATGCAGTTCATGCCATTACAGGAAAAAATTCCGGTAATAATACAGGTGCAGGAGCGCCGTGGATAAATTTTCATCAGTGGGACAGGAATTATGTGGAAGTAAAACTGTTACTTAAAGGCGGAGGAAGTGAAAACTGTGGTATTCAGTATAAACTTCCCGATGATGACCTGGGAGCAGGAAGAAACATGGCAGGAGTAAAGAAATGTGTCATTGATGCAGCAGTCCGCGCCCAGGGAGAAGGGTGTGCTCCCGGTATTATAGGTCTCTGTATCGGCGGTAACCGTGACAGCGGTTATAAAATATCCAAAGAAATGCTTTTTCGAAAACTGAATGATCTTAACCCTGATTCGGTACTGAGAGAACTTGAAGAAGATCTTTATGAAAAATTGAATTCTTTACAAATAGGCCCCATGGGACTGGGAGGCAAAACTACTGTTTTAGGTGTAAAAGCAGGAGCTTTGCACAGACTTCCTGCCTGTTATCTTGTATCTATATCATATATGTGCTGGGCATGCAGAAGACATACTATGATTATAAAGAGAGAGGAGGTTTCCTATGATTAGACTCAACCTTCCTGTGTCTGAAGCAGAAATCAGAAGATTAAAAACAGGTGATGAGGTGTATCTTTCCGGTAAAATGGTTACAGGAAGAGATGCGGCACATACCTATTTACTTGAAAAATTTCAGCATGACCTTGCTCCTGTTCTGGAAAATACCGTTATTTACCACTGTGGCCCTGTAGTGAAAAATGAGAATGGCGAATGGTCGTTTGTCGCAGCAGGCCCTACTACGTCTATCCGTGATGAACCATATGAAGCAGATGTTATTAAAAATTATAAGGTAAAAGGTATCATAGGAAAAGGGGGGATGGGGGAAAAAACACTGGAAGCCTGCAGAAAATACGGAGCAGTTTATTTTCATGCCGTAGGTGGTGTGGCCGTTGTCCTTGCAAAGAGTGTAAAAAAAGTCCTGGGTGTTTATAAACTTGAAGAATTCGGTGTACCTGAAGCATTCTGGCATATTGATGTTGTAGATTTCCCTGTAATAGTCACCATGGACAGTCACGGAAACTCCATTCACAGGGATGTTCTTTCATATTCTAAAGAGGTTAAAGAAAAGCTTTTTAAAGAAATTAAATAAATAAAAGGGGCCTCAGGCCCCTTTTATTTATTTAATTTAACGGAAAATCGGGAAATTATTCTCCTCCGACGAGGCTGCTGAGAATTTCAGCAGGATTAGGTCCGCCTTCTCCACCGCCGGGAGCTCCCCCTGCCTGAGCACCTCCGCCTGTTACTTTCTCTAAAAGTCCTTTTATCATTCCGAGAGGTCCTCCGCCTTCGTCTCCTCCCATTATTCCGCCTAAAGCTTTACCAGCTATACCTTTCATTAATCCTCCGCCTACTGCACCGGCTATTGCTCCACCCATTAATATCATTCCTTTCTTGATTAAAAATATTTTGCTGTCGTTATTATATTATATAATCACTACAATTATGAAAAAAGTAAAGACCTTTGTAAATTTATTTTTTATAATTTTACTTGCCCAGTTCTCCCGCTCTTGCCGCTGCAATCTGTACTGCCCTTGCAAGGACCGATCTTATTTTCCCGTCTTCCAGTGCCAGTATGCCTGAAATAGTGCATCCTGCCGGCGTAGTTACATCATCTTTTAGAGATGCAGGGTGTCTCTCTGTTTCTTTTATCATATGAGCAGAGCCGAGAACTGTATGTATGACAAGATCCTGTGCCACTTTCCTCGGAAGTCCCATCATTACTCCTCCGTCTGCAAGAGCTTCTATGATGAGATAAATAAAGGCAGGTCCGCTTGCAGACAGTCCTGTAACTGCGTCCATATGTTTTTCATCCAGTTCTATACATTTACCGAGAGGTGAAAATATGTCCATTCCAATGTCTATATGTCCGTTTATTGCATTTTTCCCTCTGCATATTACAATCATACCGTTTCTGACCTGACATGCAGTATTGGGCATTGCTCTTATTACAGCATTTTTCCCTGAGAGTATACCTTCTATGAAGTTTGTACTCACCCCTGCCGCAATAGAGATAATAACAGTTTTTTCAGTGATTTTCTCTTTTATTGCACCGATCACTGCAGGTATATCCTGAGGTTTTACTGCCAGTAATATAATGTCTGCACCTGTGCATGCTTTCACATTATCTTCTGTTGTTTCTATAAAAAACTCTTCATGTATTTTTTTCCTTGTTTCTTTTATCTTATCTGTAGCTATAAGATTTTCAGGAACAGAAGTCCCTGAGGAAAGAAGACCTGATATAATAATTTTACCCATTGTTCCGCAGCCTATAATAGTGATTTTTTTGTCTTTAATCATTGTTATTAGTGAAAAGTGAAAAGTGAAACGTTATATTTTCATATACTGCTCACTGCTCACTGCTCACTGTTTTGACCATCTCCTTTATTATAAAATTCCTTACCTGAAGGACAGATTTCATATAAGGGGCATCTGTTACAGGCAGGTTTTCTTGCCTTACATAAATTTCTGCCATGCCAGACCAGAGCCTGAGAAATAAAAATCCATTCATCTCTTGGAAATATATTCATAAGAGCCTGTTCTATTTTATCCTGGTTTTTTTCTTTTGTAAATCCGAGTCTTACTGAGAGTCTTTTTACATGAGTATCTACTACCACTCCTTCTGTTTTACCGAAACCATATCCAAGGACAACATTGGCAGTTTTTCTTGCCACACCGGGAAGGGTCGTCAGCTTTTCTATATTATCAGGAACAGAAGAGTTAAAATCTTTCACCAGCTTCTTTGACATTTCTTTTATGAATTTTGCTTTTTGATTGAAAAAACCGGTAGATTTTATTATTGATTTAAGTTCTTCTATATCAGAAGAAGCAAAATCTTCTGCTGTTCTGTACTTCTTAAAAAGAACAGGTGTAACTTTATTGACCCTTTCGTCCGTACACTGTGCAGAAAGTATTGTTGCAACAAGCAGTTCCAGAGGGTTTTCATGTTTCAGTTCTGTTGTTGCTTCAGGATATGTTTTTTTCAGAAGTTCCAGAATTTTTTTTGTATTTTTGTTCATAATTCCTCCTTTTTAGAGTCGTAACCCGTGACGCGTGACGCTTTACGGGAGGGTTTTATCTGACATGGAACGTCAATTGCAGGAATTACTATTTTATAATCCTGAACATAGAATTATAGTTTATCCTGTAAAAATTTGCAATGTAAATATAGTGTTTTTACAACCGGTAGATTTACTTTTATGAAAATTATAATTCATTTCATAAATTTATTAATTGATGAGGGTAATGGGTTAAGGATATCCAGAACCCCAGGTACAAAGCCTGATTTATATAAAAACTATACTTTTGCAGA
>JBEHWP010000105.1:0-11763 GCA_040217665.1 Vulcanimicrobiota bacterium | reverse complement strand
TCGCCTGTTTCTTTTGTAGTAAAATAAGGTTCAAAAATTCTTTCCAGGAATTCACGTTTTATTCCATGTCCCGTATCACTTACAGTAAGTTTTACATAAGGCCCTGCTTTAATATCAGTGTAAAAAGGTAAATCTTCCGGGCAAATATCTACATCGGCAAGCGTTATATTCAGTATTCCGCCGTGTTCCTTCATTGCATGGGCTCCGTTGGTGCAGAGGTTCAGAATTATCTGATGGATTTGAGTCGGATCTGCCATAATTACAGCCTGTTTTCCTTTAATGTCCTGTCTTATCTCAATAGTGGCAGGTAATGATGCTCTGAGTAATTTAATAGCCTCTTTTATAACAGGTATTATATTTAATAATTTTCTCTTCTGGTCAGTCCTCCGGCTGAAGGTAAGAATCTGTGCTACCAGTTCCTTTGCACGGTCCCCTGCTTTCAGTACCTGTGAAAGATATTGATAAATAATATGTTCTTCAGAAATCTCAAAAAGTGCCAGTTCCGTATAACCAATTATAGAACCAAGGATATTGTTAAAGTCATGGGCAATGCCACCTGCAAGAGTTCCTATGGCTTCCATCTTCTGAGACTGAATCAACTGTCCTTCAAGCTTTCTGTGTTCAGCAACTTCACGTTCAAGTTTTTCACAGGTATCTTCAAGTTCTGCAGTTCTTTTTTCTACAAGCTCTTCAAGATGATCACTGTATTTTTTCAATGATGCTTCTGTCCGGCGAATCTTCAGGTGGGTGGAGATTCTTGCTATCATTTCCTCTCTCTGAACAGGTTTTGTAATATAATCTATACCTCCAATTTCAAATCCCTTTACAATATTATCTGTATCATTAAGACAACTCATAAATATTACCGGAATATCTTCAGTATTCTTATTTTCTTTTAATTTTCTGCATACCTCGAAACCATTCATATCAGGCATTATAATATCGAGTAAAATAATATCAGGTTTTTTAAGTTCTGCAATTTCTATTCCTTCCTGCCCTTTCTGGATTAACATAAGATCAATATTAAATTCATTTAAATATTCGTATATTACACTCAAATTAGACGGCTGGTCATCTATAATCATAATTTTTGAATTTTCTATATAGTTCATTCCCTTTCACTCACCTCCTTTTCAGATTCCTTCAGATATGTATTCAATAATTTTTTAATTTTTTCCATTTCAAAATTATCTATCAGAATTTTGAGTTTATTGTAAAAGCCGGTACAATCATGGTTACCTTTTTTTAATTCTTCTCTTATGGCTCTCACATTTCCTTCTTTAGCCAGAGTATATAATCTATTTATTATATCTTCAGATGGAAGCAAAACAGTTTCTTCCCGGTACGGCAAAATAATTTTTTCTTCATAAATCCATTCCAGGAAAAGGTGTTTCGTTAACAGTTCCAGCAAATCTTTATAAAAAAAAGGTTTTACAAGATAATCATCAAATCCTGTTATTTCGAAATTAACCTGTTCCAACTTAGTTGCCGATATAGCAATAATTTTTATTTTTTTCCATGGCCGGTTTTCCCTTATTTTCAAGGTACATTCAAATCCATTCATCTCCGGCATTATAAGATCCATAAAAATCAGATCAGGCTTTAATTCATCCAGTTTTTCCAGACACTTCGGTCCATTTTCGGCTTCATTTACTTCAAATCCGATATTTTTTAACAGATCAGCCAGCATCAATCGATTTTCAATTTTATCATCTACAATTAATATCTTTCTTCTCATGCCTTTATATCCTGTAATTATCTCCTCTGAGTCTGATTCATATATCTGGCAGAAAGGTACTTCAGGCAGGTCTATTTCGAACCAGAATCTACTTCCTGTTCCATAAGCACTTTCTACGTTCAGGTTTCCCCCCATTATTTTTACAAAATGCTGGCTTATGGTAAGACCAAGTCCTGTACCTTCCGTTTTTCTGAGATGGTCTGACAGTTGCTTGAATGGTGAAAATATATCTTCCATATATTTTTCTAATATACCGCTTCCTGTATCTTCAACAGAAAAGAGGATTTTTGTATCATATTTTTCTGCTCTTAACGTTACCTGTCCCTTCTGAGTAAACTTGACGGCATTACTCAGAAGGTTAATCAATACCTGACTCAATTTTTTTTCATCACCAAGAACAAAATGCGGTAAATTGACCGGAATTTCAACAGAGAAAGATATTTTCTTTTCTTTTGCTTTAACTCTGATAATCTCTTCAATAAAATTCAGTAAGTTAATCAGGTCAAAAGGATACTTCTCCGATTCAGTTTTTCCTGACTCTATTTTTGCAAGATCAAGTATTTCATTAATCAGGTCAAGTAAGTGTTTCCCGCTTTTTTCAATAATATTTATGCCTCTTTTATAATCTTCTGTTAATTCCTTACTTTTCCCGAATAACTGGGCATAACCCAGTATTGCATTCAGAGGAGTACGGAGTTCATGGCTCATGCTGGCAAGGAACTCACTTTTTGCACTGTTAGCCATTTCCGCTTCCTCTTTTGCCTTCTGCAGTTGCCGTGTTGTTTCAATCAGTTCTGCTGTTCTTTCTTTTACACGTTCTTCCAGGTGGTCTCTGTATCGTTTCAATTCGTCTTCTGCCAGTCGTCTCTGTACCTCTCCTTCCAGTCTGTCAAGGCCGAAAGAAATACTCATAGCTACTTCTTCAAGAAGTAATACTTCTTTCTCCTGAAAAACATCTGTCTCGACGGCATAAATGTTCAAAACACCAAATAGTGTTCCGAAAGAATAAAAAGGGAAACTGGCAGCAGCACGAATACCTGCTTCTATCATAAACTGACGCCAGGGATATATACCGGCATCCGGGAAAAAATCATTGCATATACAGGTTTTTTCTTCTCTTATCGCCGTACCGATAGGGCCAGGATCTTCAGGTCTATCGTCATAAAAAATAGTAATATTTCGGACATAATCCATATGTTTACCTGCCATAGCTACAGGGATAAGTGACCTGGTTTTTATATCCTTTTCACCAATCCATGCCATATGGAAACCTCCACGATCTACTACTATCTGACAGATCTGTTCAAAAAGTTCTTTTCTGGAATTGACTCTGATAATCAGTTGATTGACCTGACTTAAAACTTCATAAAGGCGATTCAGGCGATGTATTTCTTCCTCATGCCTCCTGTGTTCTGTAACATCTATAATATTTCCGAAAACACGTATCACATGTCCTGATGACATTTCTGCCATAGCTGTAGTTCTGACCCATTTTTTCGTTCCTCTGGCACTCAAAAATTTCAATTCCAGATCATAAGGTTCTCCCCGTTCAACTGCTCCGTAAAAAGCTCTTTCAATAATTTCCTGAGCATCGGGACCATAGAATTTTATATTCTGCTCAATTTTATTGGGATCAAAATCTTTATCTACTTCGTAAATATTATAAACTTCACTCGTCCAGTACATCTTTTTATTTTTCACCTGATATTCCCATCCGCCAATTCTGGCAAGGTGCTGAGTCTCCTGTAATATAGATTCGCTTTTATGGAGGGCATCTTCTGTCTTTTTACGCTCCGTAATATCTTCAAAAACTGTGGCAAATTGACCCTTATCCGGTGAAAAGACGGAAATACTGAAGTATTTGTTCATTGGTTCGAAATAAGTTTCAAAGCACACAGGCTTACCTGTTTCCGTAACATCCTTATAGGTATTGAAATAAGGTGGACTTCCTGTACCATAAAGTTCGGAAGCTTTCTTGCCGATTATATCCGCTCTGGCAATGCCTGTGTGTTTGATATAAGCCGGATTGACATCAAGTATAATATAATCTGAAGGCATACCTTTTTCATCATATATGATTTCATGAATGGCAACACCTTCAGTCATTGCCTCAAACAAAGCAGTAAACCTTTCTTTAGTCTCCCGTAAATCATCTTCAACCCTTTTACGGCGCAAAATCTCCAGAGCCATAACAATAAGAAATAAAAATATAATGAAAAATATAATGATTAAAGTAATAACTTCAATTCTATATTTAGCGAATATTGAATCGGGCCTGTTTTTAATTATGCTTCCTTCCGGAAGTTCCCTTTCGGAGATATTAAATCTCTTCATAACCTGATAATCAAACATATACTTATTATGACCGTTAAGCATTACAGGTATGGATTTTATATCGGTTCCCTTAAGTATTTCTAAAACCATATTTGCAGCAGCCTCTCCATGAAAATAACTGCTTACTACATTACCGCCGAGTGAGCCGAGTCCTACGCGAATATCAGTAACTACAAAACATGGCACAGATGAACAGGTAGTCAGGAAAGGCGTAATTTGTTCAACAGAATAGGAATTACCATGTTTATCTCTAAAATAATGGGCAAGAAGAACAACTGTATCATCTTTCAAATGTGAAAGTTTTTCTCCCATTTCTTCAGGAGTAAAATCACTGAATGACAGGTACTGAAATGTTACCTTCTGTGAAAAATACGGTTCAATATGAAGTAATGTTGTTTTATGGACTATACCGCTGGTAGTATCGTCAGTAATTACAAGAATATATTTTGTTTTCGGCCGGAGCTTCAATGCGATTTCTATTGTGCCGCAATAATCAGTATTTTCACCTGTTCCTGTAATATCTTTACGGCCATCAAGCATAGTTTCTTTGAAATCATTGATGGAAACAAAAACAACGGGAACGTCCGGGAAAAGTTCATCCCTGTATTTTCTCAGAAATTCCAGTGCATCATTATCACAGGCCATAATGGCATCAAAATGAATATTTTTATATGCTGCAAACAGCATATCTTTAAATTTCGAATAATATTCTTCACTGAAAGGAATCCTTTTCATATCCATAAATCTGACAGAGACATCAATATGCAATCCGGATTTTTTAAAAGTATCGTCAATTCCGGAAAGCATATTTTCAGTCCACATATAATCTGTATCAAAAGAGCAAAGAATTAATACCTTTTTTATATTGACTGCACCTGTATTATTTTTTAAAGGTACCACCGGTTGTTTATAAGGAAAGAACATAACAGAAATGGCAAACAAAAAGAGAACTAAAAGAAATGTAAGAATAGAAAAAAATAATGGAGAAATTTTTATTTTACGGAAATACAAAGTAATTCTCCCTTCGTTCCATCTCCCGGCTGAAAGTATGTGAACATACAGATGACTTACAGAGGGAACGCCCTTACAAAAAATCTATGGTAATAGTGAAAGAAAATCTATTTTTATAACCATTTACTATGTTACATCTACGTTACAATCGCGACTCGTAACGGGAGGACAAGAACCATAATCTGTCAGAGTTATTTTCTTACAGTTCCATAACGTTTTCGCTCCCGTTACGAATCACAATTAATAATTTGACGCTATCACCACTCAGCCCATCACCTTCCAATATAATCTGAAGCAATTATTTGGCCGGCACCCTGACATTCCTCAAAAGAAGTAAAAGAGCAAGACCTGCAGTAATTATCACACCGGCACCTGTCATGAGTAAATTCCTGTTTGCCCCTTTGCTGTCTGCAGGAAGCTGAACAGATACAGGAGATGCAGAAGGTTCCGCTGTCACAGGCACAGGAGTGGCCTCAACCTTCTCTCCTGATTGTTCCTTAATCTCCATGATCATCTCATCACTGTTCCCGCCTATCTCCTTTGTATACATCGCATAGGCACGACACGGCATCACATGAAACACTCCAGGAGTCTCTGCCCTCAATCTGTAAGTTACCTTCCTCGTCCCTGATGAATAATAGGTGCAGAAATAAGCTATTTTCTCATCCCTCAGTTCCCTGTGAGCATACCAGTAATTCCACTCCGCCGCATTCTCCCTCTGCTTCTCGTCAAATTCACATCCTGCAGGCTTCGGATCTTCTATTATTATATACTCGTAATTGGAAGCACCTGTTATATTTAACTCTACCTGGATTATATCCTGACTGTTCACACTTATAGTTCCGTTACTGCCCAGTTTTATCCGCTCTTTCTCTATATCCTTCATACCGGGTTTCAACAGGTAATAACTCCTTATCACCTTAAAACCGGAACTCCCGGACTTTACATTCTCTTCTCCTGTGTAATATTTCAGATAGGCAGCATAATACAGAACTCCCTTACCGGTCATCTCAAACCTTACCTTATTCTCTCCCTGCAGTAAACCCTTATCGAATGGTATCTCTATCTCTTTTCCCGGTTTCCCTACATCGTCTTTACTGAATTTTACTGTGTCCAGCTTCGTTCCGTTTAAATATACATGGGCCGTAAAATCAGGATTCATCTCACGGCTTTCCTTTATATATCCTGTAAGAGCCATCACAGCCGCAGCCGTATCCTTCGTAGAATACCAGCAGTTTCCGTTTCGATTTGTTGATAAATACCTCACTACCTTCGGTATAAGTGCACTTTCAGGTTTTACTTTCAGTAAGGCAGACAGACAGTATGATGTACACTCTACCTGATTGTCCGTCCATCCATGACTTCCTGTCATACAGCTCCAGCAGGCTACTGTGCCGGATATTTCCGCTGATTTCTCCAGTAAATCTACCATCACTTTCGACTCCGCCATAAGGCCGCTTTTATTCAGGGAAAGAGCCAAAACTGCCTTTCCGTAACTGTCAAGTTTTTCTCTACTATCATACACTTTTAACAGAAGTTCTTTACAGTTCTCTCCTGCTACTGTCATGACAAATGCCATATAGGCTCTCGTATTTATATCCTTCTCTTTTCCGTAATGCTCTCTCAGCCACCCCGTACCGGCTCTCAATTTACTCTCATCTATCTTATATCCAGCTTCCTTCGCAAGGCTCAGACCATATACCACATAGGCTGTCATATAGGGGTGACTCTCATCATTCTCCCACCAGCCCCAGCCTCCGTCACTGTGGTGAAAATTATATAACCGCTCAAAACCCTTCTTTACCATATCAGGTAAATCTTTGTTGATTTTCTCATTGTATATATCCAGTTCACCGAGGGTCTTCGTCACTATTACATTCGGCAAAAAACGGCTCATTGTCTGTTCCACACATCCATAAGGATATCCTACAAGGTAATCAAGAGACGATAACACTGACGAGGCTAAAGAAGGCTCAAGGATTATCACACACTTTGCACTTCCCCTGTCTCCTTCTTTCGGAAACACCAGCATCTCTTCTGCCTTATCCTTTGTGCTTCCTCCACAGGCTACAAACTTCTCCGTTCCGTGAGGCAATACGGGAACCTTCAGTTCTACAGCATCTGATTCCTCATCGGTAAGAGCCGTAAGTTTTATTACACTCTCTCCGCAACGCTTTACTTTTACCTTCCAGTTTACAGGTTTTGAACCGTTTGCAGGAATTTTAATTTTAACTTCAGCCTTATCTGCTATCTCTATATCTCCCTCTATTTCAAGCTTCGCCTCTACTGTTTTTTCACCGTTCAGGTAATTATGAACTATTCCTGTTATTACACATTCATCTCTTTCCGTGAAAAATCTGGGTGTTATCAATCTTGCAAGAAGATCTTTCGTTACTATTACCTTCTCTGTTGTCTCCCCTACCTTTGTATCCTTACTTACTGCCCTTACTGTAGAACGCCATGTAGTCAGTGTATCAGGCATGGATACCATAACTTCTGCCATTCCCTTTTCATCTGTTATTATACTGGGATTGAAATAGGCTGTATCGGGGAAATAAGAACGAGTAAATTCAGGCTGTACCATGGATTTATCACTTTCTGCCTGTTTTTGAGCTACTGCTCCGGTTGCTAAAGTAGACGGCTCAGACGAGCTGGCAGTTTTTTCTTCACATACTCCATCTTTATATCTTCCCCTGCCGGGATAATTATAATAATACTGTCCGTAAACACTTCCGTCAGAACCATAGGTATAAATGGTGTTCTCCCTGTTACCGTAGAAGAATTTCTGGATATTTGGAGTTGTCTCACTTACTACAGCATAGACTGACTCATCTGCTATTCCCATACATAACTGACCTGTCACAGGTTTACCGTTACTGTCCACTGTTTTCAGGGTGAATTTAGCAGTATCACGGGGGCGGTATTTCTCTTTATCTGACTCGATACTCACTGTCACGAATTTATCCTTTGAAGGACATACTATCTTCTTTGACTGATAGTAAAAATTACCTTCATAATAAAAACTTACCGTCACATAAAAAGTAGGACTGAATTCAGGGGTTATCTTCACAGTCAAACTTCCCGTACGGTTCGAAAAATCCATTAACTCCTCATGGAATAACTTCTCTCCCTCTACCGTCACAAGCCCCTTCACTCCCTCGAAGGGACTCACTATCATGAAACTTGCCGTATCTCCGGCACTGTAGTAATTCTTATCAGGTATTATCTCAAGATTGCTGAAACGATACCAGTTATAATATCCTCCTCCGTAACAGTATACATAACCGGTCGATATTATTTTATTCCTGTTCTGATCCTCACCGGTACAGGTCATTTCATAATATCCTTCCTTGTCCAGAAGAACATCATAATAACAGAGACCATTACTGTCCGTCTTTATCTCTGCCGTCTTCACATCTTTCCATTCCCACTTCTTATCACTTTCGTTATATTTCTCATATCTTCCTGTCAGGGTTAAAGATGCTACTACAGGCTTATCTTTATAATCTTTCGCTTCTATCTTCAAATGTGCTTTCTCTCCGGGACGGTAGAAATATTTCTCCGGTGTTATCGTTATATAATAGGCTCCACGGGTTATCAGAAGTGTCGTTCCTCCAGTTACCTCACGGCGGCTCTCATCTGTCATTCTCACCGTTACTGTGTAATTCGCATCATAATCTAACTTTGATGCCTCACAGACAAAATTTCCTTTGCCGTTCTTATCCGTTTTTCCTTTCCCTGACGAGATAAATTCTCCGCCGTAATTACTGTAAGGGTTAATAAAAGAATCTTCTTCCCACCAGTAATACCACCGCCACGGGTAATAATAGCTCCTGTATATCTCATACGTATAATCAGTATCAGGGACAGGGGAACCAAAATAATATTTTACATCCATATTAAAAGTCATTTTCTCTCCCTGCACATACTGCTCTTTACCGGGAGATACCTTTATCTCAAACTCCGGTTTCCTGTACTCCTCTACCTGAAAATAACCACAGGCCTGCTGATTGTTCTTTCCATTACAGGTTATATTATACGTACCAAGAGCAGGCTCTTTCGATAACATTAACTCTCCGCTTATATTTCCGTAGTCATCTGTCTTGATGGTCTTTTTATATAATTCGGCACTCTGACTGTCCGTTATCTTTACCTCTATATCTTCTCCTGGCAGATAATCAAATCTGTTACCCTTATCTATTCTCAGTATTCCTTTGAAATTTACCTTCTGGTCGGGACGATATACGGGTCTGTCCGTATATATATAACCTTTCAACAATTCCTGATCCAAAGGGACTGCCACACTTACCTCAGCGCTGTCTGCACCTTTCAATCCGGTAATCCTTATTGATGTCCCGGGTTTTGCTTCCTTTAATTCCTGAAGATATATCTTCACTATACCACTTTTATCCGTTTTATATTCTTTCACTTCTTTTCCGGCATATACCTTTAAGTCAAAACCTTCTACTGCTTTACCGCTCTTATAATCCTGGCTGTATATGATTAAACGATCTTTTGACATTTTCACTGACATGGCAAGCTTACTCACGCGGAAAGTATTTCCGTATTTCGCTTTCTGGCTTGAACACTGCAGATAGTAATATCCTGAAGCAAGAGCCGGTAATTCCACATTTTCATAACCATCCCAGTATTCAGAACTGTAGGTCTTCATGGTTATCTTTCTGGTGAAATCTTCCAGTGGCTCATTCTGTTTTATCCAGTCTTCAACAGTTGTGCCTGACAGATTTTCAGGGAGTTTATATAATTTTACAGTCACTTTCTCCGTAAAATCACCTTTTCGGTTAAGATAATAATAGTACAAATACACATTTACATTCATCTTTTCGCCGGGGTAGTGGTAGTTACTGTTAAAATAATAACTTATACTATAAGAGGGCTGATTCTCCGCAAGGCCGGGAACGAAAAATACAAACAGGAGAAGCGACATAATAAATAAAAATATTCCTCGTCTCATAATAAGTATAACCTCCTCATTTTTTTAGTCTCTTTCCAGGTAGTGACAGCGGTAAATACGACACAGGATAATCTGTGAGCATGTCTCCTCACACTCCTTAAGTCGATTTATTTATTATATTATTCCGTGAAACAACAAAATATTCCTACAAAAATATTCTTTTTTATACAAAATTCAGTTTTCCCTGTCCTCATCAAGGAGTTCAGGATTTTCTGCATTACGCCAAGATTCATCATCTTCCAAAGGAGCTGCAAGGTAATCATTCAAGATTTTTTGAGCATTCTCCAGATCTTTAGTAAAAACAAAAAGTCTTCCCCATGCTCCTTCCATGTCAGAAAAAACACCTTCATACATAACGACTTCAAGGGGTTTAATAAAAACATCAATTTCTTCTGTCTGAAGGATACCTCTGATCAAAAAAGCTTCTGTTTCGGTCATTACATTACAGAGAAATTTCATTTCTGCATCTTCTATATAATCATGCCCTTTATCGATCATTTCGACTCCGCACAGAGGACATATATGTAAATCCTCTATATATTCATTGTTACATTTCGGACAATAAAACATTTTTTACACCTCCGTCATTATAATTTTATAAAATTGTAAAATAAATACATATACAGTTTATATGGTCGTGACGCGTAACGCGTAACGCGTGACGCGTTTAATCCATGTTACGAACAGGAAATCATTAACTAACGATAAATGGTTTAATAATTTACTATTATCAATTCTTTTATGAGACCTCGTTTTTCAGGATTGCTATTAATTACCCTTCTTGCATCTACCCTGTATATATGATAATCGCTATATAACCTGTCAAAAAAGTCGTCATTTTCATCTTCATTTTTCGGGTCAGAATTGCTTAACATTAATTTTGATTTTTTTCTGTGGAGTTCTTTATAAAATTCTGCCAGTCTCTTCTGCTGAGAATCATCAAAAACACATTTACTGTATGAGGTAAAATTTGCTGTATTACTGATTGGTTTATAGGGAGGATCAAAATAAACAAAAGATTTTTCTGAGATCTTTCTATTTATTTTACCGAAATCGGCAGATTCTATTTTAGCTTTCTTCAGCAAACATGAGACTTTCTTTAAATTTTCCTCATCTACAATCTTAGGGTTTTTATATCTTCCGAATGGTACGTTAAATCCGCCCTGTCTGTTTACCCTGAAGAGTCCGTTATAACAGGTTCTGTTCAGAAAAATTACCTGTGCCGCCCTTTTAACCCATAAGGAAGAATATTTTTTATAATTTATTTTATATCCAATTGTATTATAATCATTCCTGATTTCATAATAAAAGGCTTTTCTGCCATCTTCATTTAAACGTTTATAGTTTACGTCGTAAGTGTAAAGTAAATCTATAAGTTTATTTACATCTTTCTGAACCACTTTATATGTAAGTATAAGCTCTTTATTTATATCATAAAGAAAAGCCTGTTTAAAATTATATTTCTGAGCTATAAAAAAAAATACTGCTCCACCTCCAAGGAATGGTTCAAAATAGAAATCAATTTTACCCTCTTTCAACTCGGAGGGAAAATAATTATCAAATTGCTGAAGGAGCTGTGATTTTCCTCCAGCCCATTTAAGAAAAGGTTTTGCCGTGGTTTCTGACATAAATGTTCCTTTTTTAATTATTATAATGAGTGAAAAGTGAATAGTGAGTAATGTCCTATTCTTTTCACTTTTCACTC